>JAZOSA010000078.1:0-8044 GCA_045656905.1 Bacteroidales bacterium | reverse complement strand
TACGAGCTGCGTTTGCGTGACCTGATACATAACCGTCAGGGATACGAATCGCGACCCATACCGCGCCTTTGTCGGCATTTATAGTGTCGTTCGATTTCTTGTCATAAACTGGATTATATCCTTTGCCGATGATTTCCATATACCATACTTCGTTAGCGTCTGAGATTGAGAATGTCTCGCCGTCGCTTCCGTAGCCGTATTCTTCAACGAGGTCAGCCATGATTTTTATCGCCTCGCGTGCAGAGGTACTGCGTTCTAATGCCATGAACATGAGACTGCCATAATCGATGAGGCCTTTATGGTCGATGAGCTCGGTACGTCCGCCGAATGTCGTCTCTCCGAGAGCGACTTGGTTTTCGTTGATATATCCTACCACTTGATAAGTGTGTGCTGGCTGTGGTACGTAGCCTCTGATGGCGTTGGTGCCGCGGTCGTAGATGGCACGCATACTGCCAGGAGTCCAGTCTGCGGCAGGGGTGAAGTAGAGCTCGCCGTATCTGATGTGCGAGTCGGCGGCGTAGGTGATGAAGTTGGATCCGTCGACGGATGCGCCTTTGGTCACGAGGAAGTTAGTACAAGCTTGAGAGTTGATGTTGCAAATGCTTATAAATAAAAATGATAATAATAATTTTATGTTTTTCATAATTGGAATTTTTTATGTATGCAAAGATATGGTTTATTATTTGATTTCCGTATCTTTGTAAAAAATTAAACGATGAAATACCAATCGACACCATTAGCGGAAAGACTGCGTCCTACTTCCTTGGACCAATATATTGGACAAGAGCATCTTGTGGGTGAGAATGCCGTTTTGCGTCGTGCTATAGAGAGCGGAAGAATCCCATCTATGATTTTCTGGGGACCTCCTGGCGTGGGCAAGACGACACTCGCTTCTATCATTTCCAAACAGGTGAAGCGTCAGTTTTATGTTCTTAACGCGGTGAGCAGCGGCGTCAAAGAGGTGCGCGAGGTGTTCGACAGAGCTCGCATGGCTCCAGACACCCCGATTCTCTTCATTGATGAAATCCATCGTTTTAGCAAGTCGCAGCAGGATTCTTTGCTTAATGCCGTCGAGAAGGGTCTCGTAATATTGATAGGTGCTACAACGGAAAATCCTAGTTTTGAAGTCATCTCTCCATTGCTTTCTCGTTGTCAGGTTTATGTCATGAAATCATTGGAGAAAAGTGACTTGGAGAAGTTGATTGACATCGCAGTTCCGGTATTGGAGAATGATTATAAGAAAAAGATCGTCATACAAGAGAGCGAGGCTCTTATGCACATCAGCGGCGGTGACGCTCGTAAGTTGCTCAATGCAATAGATTTAGTTGTCGGTATGATGAGCGAGACTGCTACTGATGAAACGCTGACGATAACAAACGAAATCACAACGCAATATATTCAGAGTAATCTGCTTAAATATGATAGGCAAGGGGAGATGCATTATGACATCATCTCTGCTTTCATCAAGTCGATGCGCGGCTCCGACCCTAATGCTGCGGTATATTACCTCGCTCGTATGATTGAGGCCGGCGAAGACCCGCTCTTCATCGCTCGCCGTATGCTCATACTCGCTTCTGAAGATATCGGCAACGCTAATCCTAACGCACTTCTGCTCGCGAACACCTGCTTCGATGCTGTCAGTAAGATTGGTTTTCCTGAAAGTAGGATAATTCTTTCGCAGACTGCCATCTATCTGGCTTCGTCGCCAAAGAGCAATGCTTCATATATGGCTATCAATATGGCACAGGATCTCGTGCGCAAGACTGGCAACCTCAGTGTGCCGATGCATCTGCGTAACGCTCCTACGAAGCTGATGAAGGATTTAGGTTATAAAGACGGATATAAATACGCTCACGACTATGAAGGTAACTTCGTGGAATTGGAGTTCCTTCCTCAAGAGATTTCCGGCACTAAGTTCTACCAACCTCAAAACAATCCTCGTGAAAGAGAATTACAGAATTCGTTGAGAAACAAATGGAAAGAGAAATATGGATATTGATGTAGAGACGTCACTCCTGTGGCGTCTAAACGGATTTCTGGATTTTAACGGATTTCTGGATTTTGGGGATTTTTATGGTTTTAATTGCCGCCAATGCGTTAGGGATTGGAGCGGCATCCTTTGCAAGCGATTTCGGGAACGAGGTTCGGGGACGGGAACGAGGTCACTGAGCTTGTCGAAGTGCCGAGGTTTGGGGAAGCGAGACGGAAATGGAGCGAGCAAAGATATAGCGGAAAGCCCGACGGCTTTGCCGGAACGCCCTGATAAAGTGTAGAGTTGAGAGTTGAGAGTGTAGAGTGTAGAGTCAGTTTATAGTTCTTAGTTCTTAGTTCTTAGCTCTTAGTTCTTAGCTCTTAGTTCTTAGTTCTTAGTTCAGCATTTATCTTCATCACCTGAGGTATCAGCATCTCGATGCCGTCATTATTAATAATGTAATCGGATTTTGCTATTTTTATTTCTTCGTCCCATTGGAGTCGCATCCTTGAGCGTACGTTCTCTTCATCGCATTTGTCACGCTGCATCGCTCTCTTGACTCTGACCTCTTCAGGCGCTGATACGAAAATAATCTTGTCAAACTGCGTGTCAAAATTCTTCTCAAACAAAATCGCTGATTCAAACAACACATAGTTTGATGTCTGCTTCTCGCACCATTCGTCAAAGACTTGATTTAACTTTGGATATAACAAATCCTCAATGAATTGCAACGCTTCTTTGTTTTGAAAGAGATGATAGGAGAGGAGTTTCTTGTTCAGACTTCCGTCTTCAAAATATACTTCTTCGCCGAAACGTCCGACGATTTCTTTCTTTACGTCAGGAAGAAAATATAGTTTCTTGGTTTCTTCGTCAGAATGAAAGGTATTGATGCCTAAGTGGTTGAAAATCTTACAGACAAGGCTTTTGCCACTTCCGATATTGCCCGTTATTCCGATGCGTTTAATTCTCATTTTTCTCAATGATGATATATTCAACTTCTTTAGGTTCTATACTTATTATTCTTGTATTGTTAGGATAATCAGTGAGATATATAGGAAGATAATTGTTTTCAGGGTTTATGTCGGCAGTGTCGATATTCACTTTAAAAGAATTCTCTTTTATGATATTATAATCTGTTAATGACACTATATATTTGATATTCACCTTGTCTGGGAAAAGTCTTAATGTTTCTTTAGAATTGTTGATGATAGGAACGTTGGCGACAGCCTCAGTGTATTTCTCAACGAAAATCTTCACGTTGACGCTTTCGTGATCTGCGTTGAGCATTTCGTCAAGTTTAAGTGGAAGGTCGGTGTCGATGTTTTGGTTTACGTTTCTCAAAGTGAGGGTTTGTGTATAGACATTGTCTATTGAAGAAATGTCGTTTTTAGGTCCGTAAATCGTGACGCTATCAGGCGTGAGTTGTATCTTGCCCAATCTGTTGTATTGTTTCTCGTATGTCAAATCGACATTAGGAATGACTTTTACTTTAACAGAATCAAGCTGTTCCATATTGAGGACGATTCTGCTTTCGTCGAATGACACTTCGTTTGGTTCTAATGTAAGGAAATTGGCAATTTTTTCTTTGGCGTAACTGCTGCCAAAAGAGTAGGTGCTTTCGCTGTCTTTGTGCAAAGGCACCTCCTCTAATGATATGTCGACTTTGCGTCTTGAGCTAGGTTTGAAGTAGTAATGTAACAACTCAAAACCGCTTGTAGACAAAGTGACTTTAATCTTTTGTGTTCCGTTTGTAAGAACAAGATTTGCGGGCGTATCTTTTATGTTAATGGTAAGAGGTTCTGTAACAGTATAATTGCTTGATAATTTTATCAATAACCAAAGTAAAGCTGCAATGATAACAAATGTCATCATGCTGCTGAACTGTTGGAATGTCTGTGATTTTTTCTTTCTTACCATTTACAAGATAGATTTATGCTGCGCCGCCAACTTGACTTGCGCTAGGAATGATAGCTGATTTTTCGAATTCGATTTTTGTGTTGTGGTCAACGCTTACAACAACAGTGTGTTCTCTAACTTCTTCAACTTTACCGTGGATGCCGCCGATAGTAACGACTTTATCGCCTTTTTGTAAGCTTTCACGGAATTTTTGTTGTTCCTTAGCTCTCTTGTTTTGTGGACGGATGAAGAATAACCAGAAAACAACGAAGATTAAGATAATCATAAGGATTCCTGACCATGAATTTTGTTGTTGAGCTGCTTGAAGCAAAGTGATGTTTAAAATGTTCATAACTAATTATTTAAAATGTGTTAATATTTTCTACTTGTGCTTTTATTCTTAAAATTGTTTCTGAAGGATTTGTGTTGGCTTTCACGATAAGTCGTTTGTTTTGAAATCCTTTGTGACCTTTGCTGTCGTATGTCACTGTGATTTTGCCGCTTTCACCTGGTTTTATTGGTTTGCTTGAGAAGTCGGGAGTGGTGCATCCGCATGTCTTTTCTATGCTTGAGATAATCAATGGCGCATCGCCTACATTCTTGAATTTGAAAGTATGACTTACTTGCTCGCCTTGTAACACCTTGCCGAAATCGTATTCTGTGGTCTCAAATCTTATAGCAGGTGTGTTGTTGCTATTCTTGACGCCGTCGGCAGAACTTGGGTTGTTGACAAGACTTGTGCTCAGATTGTCATTCTTTGTCTCACAAGAAACCAATCCCAATATTACTATCAATGACAAAATAAATCTTTTCATACTGCTTATTTTCTATTTAACGTTTTTTTATAATAATTGTTCAATTTCTAATTCCAAATTAACGTTTCAGGACGCGATAAATCAAGTTCCTACATCATCTTCCGCTTCCAAAAATAGTTACGGAACCTTGATAACGACAGTCGTCGTCATATTTTCCTACGCATTCCAATACATAGAAATATGTTCCATCTGGAAGATTGCCTCCGTCCCAGTCGTTCTGATAATCTTCTGATTTATAGACGATACGTCCCCATCTGTTGAAGATGGTCAACTTGGTTGTTATGTAATAGTCATTTAATGGGTTGTATCCGTCATATTCGAATCCTCTTTTCTTGTTTTCGTCAACATCGTCTGATGCCGCAGCTGGGTCGTTGTCGATGATGAAGAAGTCGTTAATTCCGTCACCGTTTGGCGTGAAAATATTAGGTATCTTCAATTTGACAGGCAAAACTATAATGTCAGTAGAGAATGTAGTGTCACAACCGTAATTCGCTGATTTTACGTTTAATTCAACTCTGAAAGGACTTCCTGATTTTGATACTTGAGCATAAACATTCGTAGGTTCTTGCTCGATAGAAGTGCTTGTTATCTCGCTTGGTTTGTCAGGGTTGTCGAAAAATGCCCATGACCATGAGTTGTATTCTACAGAATCTATGTCGCCTTCGAAACCGAACTTGACAAACGGATTTTGGATGTAAGCCGTGTCTTTTGGATCAGAAATGATTTCTAATTTTGGGTTAGGGTAGGCTCTCGGTGTGAAAGTGGCGGTTTGTGTACAGCTGTCGCCATTGGCATTTACGCCTGTTACTACGACATAATATTCTCTCCATGCTTTCAAACCAATTGCTTCCTGAGGGTTGTTAGGATTTGTCCAGATGTTGTTCTCAACATTGCTTCCCCATTCGTAAGTGAATGATTTGAAATTGTTTCCGGAAGCAGTCGCTATGACTTTGGCGTTCTGTCCGTTTTCTGCATTGTTGTTGCTGCAAGTCAATTGTGTCTGCTTGAATTCAATGTCAAATGATTCTATCATAGTGATAGTGACTTCATCGCTGCATTCTTCTGAGGTTTCTGGGTTGGTAACCTTGACGCTGTATCTTGAGTTGTTCTCGGTTATCGTTGCGGTATAGTAGAAATTGGTTTCTCCGCTGATGTCAATTCCGTTTTTTGCCCATTGGTATGCATAACCGGGATTCGCCTCGACGCTCATCGTAATGTCTTCGCCGTAACATACTGGCATGCTCACCCATTCGTCAATCTTAATCTCGCAACTCATCTGTGCGTTGAGTTTCATTATGTTAATTAATAATATCAGTAGGATTGACAGTCTGACTAATTTTATTTTTTTATTCATTTGTGACATTTTCATAGTTCTGCAAATATATGAATTTTCTAAATATAAATAATGTGAAACGCTCTGTTTTATTGCACTTTATTGTCATTTTTTTTGAAGAAAAATTCCTTAATATTTGTTTAGAAATTAGTGACAAAATGTCATTTTTATTGGATTGGAAATAATTTTGATGAACATAAAACAACCAACAAAAAATAGCAAAATGGATCTAAAACAATTGACAATTGATAGTTACGCCCGTAATCTCAATGATTTGGCTTCATCAGGAAAACTTGATCCTGTCATTGGCCGTGATGAGGAAATCAGAAGGGTGTTGCAGATTTTATCTAGAAGAACTAAAAACAATCCTATATTAATAGGAGAACCTGGAGTCGGTAAGACTGCCATCGCTGAAGGTCTCGCGCAGAGAATCGTCCATGGCGATGTTCCTGAAAACCTGAAATCTAAAAAAGTGTATTCTCTTGATATGGGCGCACTTATCGCAGGCGCGAAATATCAGGGCGAGTTTGAAGAACGTCTTAAGAATGTGGTGAAGGAAGTCGTTGACAGTGAAGGCGAGATAATTCTTTTTATAGACGAGATTCATACTCTTGTCGGCGCCGGCGCTTCCAGTGGCGCGATGGACGCTGCCAATATTTTGAAACCTGCTCTCGCTCGTGGCGAATTGCAAGCCGTGGGCGCTACAACATTAAACGAATATCAGAAATATTTTGAGAAGGACAAGGCTCTTGAGCGTCGTTTTCAAATAGTTATGGTTGATGAACCTTCCGAGGAGTCTGCCATATCAATCCTTAGAGGTCTTAAGGAAAAGTATGAAAACCATCATCAGGTGAGAATACTTGACGAGGCAATCATCGCTGCTGTCGACCTTTCAATTCGTTATATATCAAATCGTTTCCTTCCAGATAAAGCCATCGACCTCGTTGACGAAGCGGCTTCTCGTCTGAGACTGCAAATCAATTCTTCGCCAGAAGAACTGGAGAATGTGGAACGTAAGATTCGCCAGCTGGAAATAGAACGCGAGGCTATCAAACGCGAGAAAGACAAGAAGAAAATAGATGAACTTTCTAAAGTCATAGCAGAACTTAATGACGAACGTTCAAAGATTAAGTCGCGCTGGGATGCGGAACGTTCGTTTATTGAAAAGATTCAGAATGAGAAGAAGAATATCGAACGTTATCGTTACGAAGCGGAGAATGCTGAGCGTGAAGGTAATTATGGTCGCGTCGCGGAACTTCGTTACGGTAAGATTCCTAATGCGGAACAGAATATAGAAAACGCTAAAGCGGAATTGAAAAAGATTCAAGGCGACAGTCCTCTCATCGATGAGGTCGTTAATGCAGAAGATATCGCGGAAATCGTCTCTCGCTGGACGGGCATTCCTGTGAATAAGATGCTGCAGAGCGAGCGCGAGAAACTTCTCAATCTTGAAAAGGAATTGCATAAACGCGTCGTGGGACAAGATGAGGCTATCGTCGCTGTGTCTGACGCGATAAGAAGGAGCAGGGCAGGACTTCAGGATGCACGCCGCCCGATAGGCTCGTTCATATTTTTAGGAACGACGGGCGTCGGTAAGACGGAACTCGCTAAGGCTCTTGCGGAATTCCTCTTCGATGACGAGAATAATATGGTGCGTATCGATATGTCGGAATATCAGGAACGTCATTCGGTTTCTCGTTTGATAGGAGCGCCTCCGGGTTATGTGGGCTACGATGAAAGCGGACAACTGACGGAAGCGGTACGTCGTAAGCCGTATTCTGTAGTACTCCTCGATGAGATAGAAAAAGCGCATCAGGATGTTTATAATATCTTATTGCAAATCCTCGACGACGGTCGTCTGACAGACAACAAAGGTCGTCTGGTGGATTTTAAAAACACTATCATTATCATGACATCTAATATCGGAGCGATGGCGATACAAGAGATGATGACTAAGAACTCTGAACGCAGAACTCTGAACTCTGACACAGACTCAGACTCAGACTTTGAAGAGATGAGAAATAAAGT
>JAZOSA010000077.1:0-23855 GCA_045656905.1 Bacteroidales bacterium | reverse complement strand
GGCGTTATCGAAATACCTGTTTCTCTCCACGTATGGGGTGAAGACGTTGAAGAAATCTTAAGCAACACATACAGCATCTATCCAAACCCAACAGCAGCACAAGTAACAGTTGAAGGTGAAAACATCAACTACATCGCTGTTTACAACTCAGTTGGTCAGTTGGTTAAAGTTGTTAAGACACAAAACCATGTTGTTGACATGAGCGCATACGACAATGGTGTTTACTTCTTCAACATCGTTGACAACGCTGGTCAAAGCACATTACAACGCGTTGTTGTTGCTAAGTAATAGACAACAGACTACGGACAACAGTCAACAGACTTTGAGTCCGGTTAAGAAAGGTCGCTGCGAGAATCTCGTGGCGACTTTTTTTTGAACGAAGAACGAAGAACGAAGAACTAAGAACCTCGGTGACTTGGAGTCTCAGTGCCTTGGTGACTACTGAAAACTATCAAAAAAAACTTTTGTTTTCTCAAAAAAAAATATATTTTTGTAGGTTGAATTTATTAGTTCATTTTTAAAATTAAAAATCATATTATTAACTTAAATCTTAACGTTATGAAAAAATTATTACTTTTCGTAATTGCGTGTACACTCGGGCTTTTCGGCACAGTGAATGCACAAAATCGTTTGGTTAGTGTAACACAAACCAACGAAGGTAACAACATCACTTACGTTTATGAATCTGAAACTTCAAACAAAGTTGTTGAAATCAGAGATGGTGTTCACAATGATGAATGGGGCTGGCAAATTGTAACATTCTTAACTTATGATGCAAATGGTCAACTTGTAAGTACAGAAAAAGGAACTTACTATGATGAAGGCGGTATTGATAAAGAATCTACATATGCTCCTGAATGGAACACTGTGGATTACACATACACAGATGGTAAGTTGACTTCTTTTGTTACAAAAACATATAAGAATTGGGAAGTATACCAAGAACCATGCGACATTAAAAATTACACAGTGGTTTATGAAGGTGATAATGTAGTAGAATTGACATCTACATATACATATTGGGGATATGACTTCGACAGCAATTCAAATAAGTTTGTAGAAGGTAATCCTTCAAAATCTACTTACTCATACGAAAATGGTAAACTTGTTGGAGCAGAATACTTCTACTATGACAAATGGACAACCCCTCCAGGTTTCTTCTCAGACTACACAGTAACATACGCATACGATGCAGCAGGTAACTGCGTTTCAGCAACAAAATCTAACGGTGAAGTTACATCATACATCTACGACGTAACAAAATTAGCAACAGACGTTTACTGCTTCGCTTATCCACAAGATGTTAACCCTGTTAGCACAAACGTTATCGCAACAGTTACAACAGGCGATGTTGTTTCAACATACAACTACAACTTCGCAACAGTAGCAGCTCCTATCGCTCCAACTGGCTTGACAGCAGAAGTATTAAGCGACACAGAAGTGAAATTAGCATGGGATGCAGTTGAAGGCGCAACAAGCTACAATGTTTACAATGGTACAGAAAAAGTTGCTGAAAATGTAACAGAAACAACATACACAGTTACAGGTTTAACAGCAGCTACAGAATATACATTCACAGTTACAGCAGTTAACGAAGGTGGTGAATCAGCAGCATCAAACGCAGCAACAACAACAACTCTCAAAGCTGTTGAAATCGCTCCAGAAGCTGTCGCTTTCGGCGAAGTAACAGTAGGCGGTGAATACTGGTCAAAAGTTGGTACAACAAGAGACGTCAGAGTCAGCACATTCGGCAAAGAAGTTAAATCAATCACAGTTGACAACGAATTCTTCGTATTGCCAGCTAACATCGACTTAACAGCTGAAATGATTCAATTCGCAGTTGGTTACAACAACAACGGCGCTGCAGGTGAACAAGAAGGTACAATCACAATCACATTAGCATCAGACGCTACATATACAATTCCTGTAACAGCAACAGCTTACGCTCCTGTAACACCAGACGTATTCGAACTCGCACAAGAAATCACATTCACAGAAGGCGTTTACACAAACACTCCTGATTTCGCAACATTACACGACAACTACTTAGGCGCACCAGACGCTGTTTACACATTCACATTAGAAGACAATGAAGCAGTTGAAGTTAACGTAACAGGCGAAAATGCAAAACACGCTATCTACGCAGAAGGTGACTTCACAACATCTCTCCAAAAAACAGAAAAAATCCTCAGCACAACATTCTCATACGACTTCAACGATGGTAGCCTCGATGACTTCATCGTTGTTGACAATGACGAATATGAATACACATGGGAATTAGAAGAAGATGACGCTGACGGTTATGAATTAGTTTCTTATTCATTCTTAGGTGATTATGAAGATGATCAATGGGTAATTTACGTTCAAGAAGCTGACGAACGTATCATTACAAAAGAAGCATACGCTCTTACACAAAATTCAGTATTGGCAATGGACATCAATACAGCTGGCAAGTATGGCTTAGTTATAAAAGTTGAAGTTACAAAAGACGGTGAAACATTTACAGAACTTGCTGAGGTTGGAATTGAACCAGAAGAACAAACAGAAGATCAATCAGCTTGGTGGTTAACTAAGAAAGTTAACATCGGCGCTAAATTAGCTGAAGCTGGTTTAGAATTCGGTGAATATCAAATCGCATTATATCACAAAGAAAATGGCGGTGATCGTTTCGCAGTTGACAACCTTTCATTAACAGAAAGAGGTTTAGTATATCCAGCTGGCAAATATTTCTTAGTTGCAGCAGCAGAAACAGCATTCTCAGTTGAAGTTAAGAGCGTTGTTTACACAGGCACTGAAGCTATCGACGTTCCAGCAGCTCCAGCAGTTGAAGCAACAGCAAATGCTAACGCTATCGTTTTAACATGGGCAGCAGTTGAAACAGCAACAAGCTACAATGTATACCAAGGCGAAGAAAAACTCGCTAACGTAACAGAACTTACATACACAGTTGAAGGTTTAGAATTCGACACAGAATACTGCTACACAGTTACAGCTGTTAACGAAAACGGCGAATCAAAAGCAACAGAAGCATGTGCTACAACAGAAAAAGATCCAGACGCTCCAATCGTTGAAGTTTTATTATTCGAAGACTTCGAAAGCTATGAAGCAGGTAACAAAATCGCTAAAGACGGTGCTGCTCACTGGACAACATGGTCAAAACAAGTTGGCGGTGCAACAGACGGTGTTGTTGCTGAAAAAGACGGCAACAAATACGGTTACCTCACACATGGTGTTGACCAAGTTCTTCTCCTCGGCGGTTATCAATCAGGCGTATTCGATTTAGAATTCGATATGTACATCCCAGCAGAAAAAGTTGCTTACTATAACCTCTTACACGAATTCAACGGCAGCAACTCACAATGGGCAATGCAAGCTTACCTCCACTTGACAGACGATGGTCAAAGCAATCCACAATACGCACAAGGTCACGGTACTTTACACGCAGGTAGCAACAGCACAGCTGACGTTCCATGCGTACACGATGGTTGGATGCACTTCCGCGTTCATATCGACGCTAACACAGACAAAGCTGAATACTTCTACACATTACCAGGTCAAGAAGAACAAAAAGCTTGCGAATGGACATGGAGCTTAGAAAGCTTTGACGGCAGCACAGTAGGTCGTAAACTCGACGCTATGAACTTCTACCCACTCAACGAAAATTCAGAATACTACATCGACAACATTTCTCTTACAAGAATCGGTGGCGAAGCAGAAATCGCTTTAGAATTTAATACAGAAAAAGTTGAAGGTAGCATGGACGTTGACGATATGGGTACAGTTGAATTCGTAGTAGAAAACACAGGTAACTCAATCGTTGACTACACAGCATGGGTTGACTACGGCGAAGGCGCAATGAGCGAAAGCTATGAATTAGTAACTTACTCACTCGAAGACCTTGCAAATGCAACAGTATATGGTTGGACAGCTGACAAACCTCTCACATTCGAAATAGCAGCTTTATATCCATCTTCATCATATGCTAACTCATTGATGGGTACATACCTCACAGAAGTTACTTACTTATTACCAGAACTTATAAACCCAGAAACACAGGAAGTTCTTCCATCAATTGAACCAGGTACAGGTTTGACATTCCGCGTTTACGCACAAGGCATCAACGGTGTTCCAGGTGCAGTATTGGCAGAAAAAGTTATCCCAGCTGAAGAAGTAGTATTCGATTGGAACGTTGCAACATTCGATGAACCAGTTGCATTGACAGGTTTTGATTTCTATATCGCAGTTGAAATGACACAAGCTCTCGAAGGTTCAACAATGACATTAGACGGTAACGACAAAGCTACTACAGCTGGTTTCGGTGACTTATTCCGTCAATCATCAGGTGCTTACATGTCATTCACAGAAGTAGCAAAAGTAAATAAAGGTAGCTGGACACTCGTAGCAGTTTGCGAAGGTGAACCTGTATTAGGTGGCTGGGCTGAATTAGACAAGAAATCTGGTTCATTAGCAATCGGCGCAAGCCAAAAGGTCAATGTTGAATTCTCAACATTCGGTCTCGAAAAAGGCAAGACATACGATGCTAAGATCGTTTTCGCTACAACAGCATCAGAAGAAAACATCGAACTTCCACTTTCTCTCCACGTATGGGGTGAAGACGTTGAAGAAATCTTAAGCAACACATACAGCATCTATCCAAACCCAACAACAGCACAAGTAACAGTTGAAGGTGAAAACATCAACTACATCGCTGTTTACAACTCAGTTGGTCAATTGGTTAAAGTTGTTAAGACAAGCAACCATGTTGTTGACATGAGCGCTAACGAAAACGGCGTTTACTTCTTCAATATCGTTGACAACGCTGGTCAAAGCTCAGTACAACGCGTTGTTGTTGCTAAGTAATAGACAACAGACTACGGACAACAGTCAACAGACTTTGAGTCCGCTTAAGAAAAGTCGCTGCGAGGGATCTCGTGGCGACTTTTTTTTGACAGTTGACCATTGACCATTGACCATTTTTAGGATGTATGCGATACGTTTCTACTCCTAACTAAAACTTATAGACTTGGTGCCTCAATTATATCACATCAGTTTTTTGAGTTCTTCTACTGGTGGAAGTAATTTTTTAAGTTTTTCATCCATATCAGCTGTGGTATTGTATATTGCTACACCCATTGGTTTGTCATAATCTTGAATTACATATTCGACAAATTTCTTATTTGCGCTTGGGAAATCTGCATTTATCTTAAACTGCACAGTTGCTAAATCATTCGTTCCAACGAACGAATTACTCTCAACATTTGCCAATTTGTTAGTTCCAACGAACGAATTATTTGAAAGCATATGCCACTCCTCGTAGAATGTACGCATCTTTCGCAAGCTAGCAGCGGAAAAACCTCTTAACCCAGGTAATTCTTTACGAAGTTGCTCGCTGACTGCTTCGATGAAGCCTTTCCCCCAATTCTTATTGCGTGTGTTTGCGGAAACAAATCGTCCAATCCCATAATAAAGAGCTAATAGTTCTTGGTTTATTGTAACCAATGCTCGTTGTTGACTTTGCAGTATAGCATCTTTTATGACAAGAACAGCATTAATAAGCTCTGTCTTTTTTGTAGTGTTACTCATTGTTATATAAGAAGGTTTCAAAATTTTTACAAATTTATAACAAACAAAAAAAACTATAATATTTTAACACGATAAAATATACAATAACACCATTTTTAACATATTTTTAAGAAATTATTAAGAATTTATCTAAATGTTTGTTAACACTTTGACCGTTGACCATTGACCGTTGATTATTGAGACGCCACAGGGTGACGTCTCTACCATTGACCATTGACCATTTTTAGGATGTATGCGATACGTCCCTACAATCATTCCCCGTCCCCAAATCCCATTCCCAAATCCCATCCCCAAATCCCATCCCCAAATCCCGTTCTAATTTTTTTCAAAAAAACTTCTTGTTTTTCAAAAAAATAAATTCTACTTTTGTCGCTTGACATTATTATGCTCAATTATTTATTAAATTTTTTATATTATTAACTTAAATTTTAACATTATGAAAAAACTTTTACTTTTCGTAATTGCGTGCACACTCGGGCTTTTCGGCACAGTGAATGCACAGGAGACATTGTTCTATGAAGATTTTGAAAGTGGCTCCCTTGATGAAAATTGGAATATATTCCAAGATGCAGGTGCAACTGCAGAAAATTGGCAGCTTGGAGATGGCTCTCTTACAGGTGGATACCAAGATTCAAAAGCTGTTTACTGCTGTTCATGGTCTGGTTCTGATCTTAAATGTAAGAACTATATCGTAACAAAGACAGCATATCCTATCTCAGAAACAACAGAGATTCAATGGTATGTAAAGCATAGTGCAGCCAACTATGCAGCATCAGACAACTATAATGTTGTTGTGTCAGAAGATGGTGAATCTTTTGCGAAAGCTTCTAGTGATTTAGTTTATTCTATTGGTGAAGAACAACAATCTTTTTCATTGTCTGCTTATGCTGGTAAAACATTATATGTTGGATTTTATCATGGTGGACAAGGTGGAGAATATCTGATGATTGACAATATTCATTTGTTAAATAATACAGCTGGCGAAGGCGGCGGTGAAGAACCAGAACAACCAGAAGCAGAACCTATTTCAGAATTCTTCTTTGACTTCAACGATGGTTCTATGACAGGTTTGAGAGTGTTCAAAGATGAACTTTCTCAAGCAGCAAACTGGCAAGTGTCAGCAGATGGTGATACATACTATTCAGGACATGAAAATACAAGAGCTATCTATTCATGTTCATGGGATAACAACTTTGTATGGCCATATAATTATGTTGTTACAGTAAATCCATGCACTATTACAGCAACATCAGAACTTTCATGGTTTATGAGACCTTCAGATGTAGCCTATGCTGATGCTGATAAATATCAAGTTGTAGCATCTACAGATGGTGTTGATTTTAATATCGTTTTATGGACAGGTACTGCAGCAAGTGCAACAGAAAACACACTTCCATTGGCAGAATATGCAGGAGAAACATTATATTTAGGTTTCTATCACTATACAGAAGGTACACCAGGTGATGCTATCGTTCTCGACAATATTAAATTAACAGCTGGCGAAGGCGGTGGTGAAGAACCAACTCCAGAACCAGAACCAGAAGGTCCAGTGACTGTTACTATCGGTGAAGGAAATTATGATAAAGGATACTATGCTCCAATTTCTAACTATGGTGATGCAAAATATTCATATTCTCAACAAATTTATCTTCAAGAAGAAATCGGTAAAGAAAATGGTTTGATTACAAGTATTGCTTTCCATAATAAATATGGTGGTCCAAATACACGTAACATTATTGTTTATATGAGCAATACAGAAGTATCATCTTATGCATCTACAGAACCTATAGCAGTTGCAGCAGAAAATGTCGTTTACCAAGGTGAGTTTACTTTTGGCGCAAATGAAGAATGGGCAACAATAGTATTACAAAACCCTTTCGTTTATGAGGGTGATAATATAATTGTTACATTTAATGATGTGACAGGCATTGCTAATAACTATAGTGGTTACGATGCTTTCTATTCAACAAAAACTACAGAACCTAGAGGTATTTATGCTAAGAGTGGTTACTATGCATTTGATTGCTTGAATTTAGGTGGTTACTTCTATTCTTTGAATACAGGTACTTATAATGGTAATATCCCTTACGTTGCAGATATCCAATTAACAATTGAAGCTCTTGCAGCTGATGTTAAAGTTGAACCAGAAACAATCACTTTAGGTGATGCACAAGTCGGTGAATACTGGTCAGAAAAAGAAGCAACAACAGCTGACGTTACTATTACGCCAATAGCTACCACAATTACAAACATCACATGCGATAATGATTTCTTTGTATTGCCAACATTAGATTTGACAGCAGGTAAGCTAAAATTCAAAGTTGCTTACAACAAGAACGCAGCAGCTGGTGAATACACAGGTAACCTCACAATTACTTACGGTGATGGCGCAACAAAAGTTGTTCCTATGACAGCTACAGCATACGCTCCTGCAACACCAGACGTATTTGAACTCGCACAAGAAATCACATTCACAGAAAACGCTTATACAGACACTCCAGTATTTGCAAACTTGCATGATGATTACAACTTGCCAAAAGAAGAAGGCGCTAATGCTCCAGATGCTGTCTACGCATTTGAATTGGCAAAAGAATCTATAGTTGCTGTAGAAGTTACAGGAACAAATGCTAACTATGCAATTTATAAAGCAGAAGATTTAGCAGGCAATGGTCCTAAAGCTGACAATAACTATGTAGGTGAAATAGTTGCAACAGATGCTCCAGTATCATTCTTCTATGATTTCAGTGAAGAAAATGTTTTGGATAATTTCACTTTATTAAATAGAGATAGTGATAGTTATAACTGGAGAATAGAAACAACATCAGGTATTGATGGTGCAACATTAAAATCTGATTCATACTACAATAGTCTGACTTTATATCCAGATAATTATATTGTTACAGCAGAAAAATATGAAATAACAGATAATTCTGTATTGTCATTCAAATATTTAACATCACAATATGAAGATAGATTTGGAGTAGAAGTATCTACAGACGGTGAAAACTTTACAAATGTATGGAATGACAAAGTTGCTTCAAACGGTACAATTGTTGAACAAGTAGTTCCATTGTCAGCTTATGCTGGACAATCAGTATATATCGCATTGCGCCACTATGATAGTAATGGTAATGACGGTTGGTACGTATTGATAGACGATTTAAAATTAGAATCAGGTCTTCCAAACTCATTCGCAGCAGGTAAATATTACTTAGTTGTAGCAGCAGAAGATGAATTCACAGTTAATGTTAATGTTGAAAAACTTCCAACAGCTCCAGAAGCTCCAGTAGTTGCAGCAACAGCATTGAGCGATACAGAAATCGCTTTGACATGGGAAGCTGTTGAAGATGCATTAAGCTATAATATCTACAGCGCAGATACATTAGTTGCAAACGTAACAGAATTAACATACACAGTTACAAAATTGGCAGCTGAAACAGAATACAGCTTCGTGGTTAAAGCAGTTAACGAAGTTGGTGAATCAGAAGCTTCAAACGTTGCAACAGCTACAACATTAGTTCCTGCTCCTACATTCGCTGACTACCGTTTAGAAAGCGTAGCAACAGGCTGGGGTAATACAGCATACACATACGATGAAGAAATGCAAAATACAGTTGTTTCTGTTGACGAAGACGGTCTCATAACAGAAGTAACTTACAACGAAGCAGGTCAAATTGCAAGCGCAGTTGCAACTGTAGAAGAAGTTGACGAAGAAGGCAACCCAGTTGAAACAGTCATTTCAGGCGTAGAATATGAATACGATGAAAACGGCGTATGGACAAGCTTCACAGAAACAGTACAAGGCTGGTTCGGCGGTACAGTTGTAACAGAAACAGCATTGAACTATGACGCTGAAGGCAGACTCGTATCATTGACATCTGAAGAATTAGTCAGAACAATTGCTTACAACGAAGCTGGCTTAATCTCAGAAGTTATGGAAGGTTATGTAGTCGTTGAAGAAGATGAAGAAGAAGACGATGACGAAATCGTCGAACCAGAACCATTGTCAGAAACAGAAGTAGAATACGAAGGCAAGATGACATTCGAATACGATGCTGAAGGCAGACTCGTTAAGAAAAACTACTACTACTATGATGCATATGAAACAATGGAATTCTATTGGGCAGAATCAGAAGTTTACACATACGATGAAAACGGTAACTGCGTAAAGAAAGAATCTTACGAAGTAACTGAAGAAAATGAACTCAATTCATTCCCATACAGCGTAGCAGAATACATCTACGATTTAACAATCAGCAATGAAAATGTTTACAGCTTCGAATATCCACACTTCGCATTCATCAACTACGTTGAACCATCATATGTAAACATCCTCTTAAAAGAAAAGTCATTCTACAGCTACTATGATGAAGATGCTCAAGAAGTATTAAGCCACTCATACGAAGTAACAGCTTACAACTACAACCCAGCAGTATTGTCATTGCCAGAAAAACCAATGAACTTGACAGCTGAAGTAATGTCAGCAACAGAAGTTGAATTGGCATGGGCAGGCTTCCCAGATGCAGAAACATTCACACTCTACCAAGGTGAAAATGTTCTCGCAGAAGGTTTAGTAGATCCATACTACACAGTTGAAAACTTAGAAATGGGAGTTGAATACTGCTTCGCAGTTATGGCAACTAACTCAGTTGGCAACTCAGAAGTTTCAGAAACAGTATGTGTAACAATCGAACGTCCAGCAGCACCTGCTAACCTCGTGGCAGAAGCAATCAGCGAAACAGAAATCGCTTTGACATGGGAAGAAGTTCCAGGCATTTGGAGCTACAACGTATATCAAGTTGTTGAAGTAGAAGGCGAAACAACATACGAACTCTTAGGCGAAGCATGGTGGGCTGAATACACAGTTTCAGAATTGACAGCAGAAACAGAATACAGCTTCGTAGTTAAAGCAGTCAATAATGTTGGTGAATCAGACGCTTCAAACGTAGCAAAAGCTACAACATTAGCACCACAAGCTCCAGAAGCTCCAGTTGTAACAGCAACAGTAATCGTTGACACAGTACGTCTCACATGGGAAGCTGTTGAAGGCGCATTATACTACAACTTATACTACAGCGGCAAATTACTCAGCGAAAAATTTGAAGAAACAACTGTTGACATCCAAGTTCCAGAAGTAGGTACATACTGCTTCACAGTTACAGCTGTTAACGAAATCGGCGAATCAGAACATTCAGATCAAGTTTGTGCTGAAGTCGTATTACCAGAAGGTATGGTAGTTCCAGCAGCTCCAGTATTGGAAGCAACACTTGAAGAAGATGCAGAAGGTGCTAAGATTACATTCACATGGGAAGCTGTTGAAGGTGCAACAGGATACAACTTGTATGCAGAAAATGCAGGCGGTCAACTCCAATACCTCGGAACAGCAACAATGGAAGACCTTCCATTAGTATTCCAACTCGAACAAGAAGGTAAATACTGCTTCTACTTGACAGCACAAAACTTAGCAGGTGAATCAGACCCATCAGAAGCAGCATGTGTAACATACGGTGACGATAGCGTAGAAGAAAATGCAGCAGCATTCAACATCTATCCTAACCCAGTTAGCGACAACCTCGTTATCGAGACAGAAGCAACAATCGAAGCTGTAACAATCTACACAGTAACAGGTGTTATGGTTTACAGTGAAGTTGACTTCAACGACAATACAATCAATGTTTCAGACTTTGCAAACGGTGTTTACATCATGAAAGTCAGAACAGAAAACGGTGAAGCAGTACAACGCTTCATTAAGAAATAATGCATAATTAGACAAAAGTCGAAAGACTAAAGTCTAAAGTTAAAGAGCTGCTGTAAAAGGCAGCTCTTTTTTTTGAACTCTGAACTCTGAACTCTGAACTCAGAACTCTGACATTGACTGTTGACATTTAGGACGTATGCGATACGTCCCTACAATCTCGGTGACTCTTCAGACGCCACGGGGGTGACGTCTCTACAACTCCTAACTAAAAAACTTGTAGCCTTATAGTCAGTAAAAAGTTCTTAGTTCTTGGTTCTTAGTTCAAAAAAATCATTGTCAATTGTAAATTGTTAATTGTAAATTCTTACCTTTGTCCCTCACTTAGCATAGAGAAATAATAACTTAAATTAAATAGATATGAGAAAGATTTTACTTTTGACAGTAATGTGTTTATTCGGTTTGTTTGCCGTTAATGCACAATCAACACCAGAAGATTTGACCATAGTTGAAGTGGGCGCAGATAAAAATCCAGACGCAAGTAATCTCCATGTCCCGGCTTATGACTATGCTTATTATTCAATGTCGCAGCAAATTTATACAGCTGAAGATTTAGGTGGCAATACCGGTGCTATTTACACCATAGCGTTTAAAGTCGGAAACGATACGTATATCCAAACAAGAACATATGAGGTTTATCTTACACCAACAGAACTCAGCGCATTTGATGGTGACAATTATGTCGCATTAAGTGCAAGCGATAAGTTCTTTGACGGTGATGTTGAGATGCCTGCAACAAAAGACACTTGGTATACAATTACCCTTGACAAACCTTTCAATTATTCAGGTGGCAACTTCGTTCTTACTGTATATGACAAGACTGGACTTCGTGCCGGTTATCATTATTTCTATAAATATGAAGCAGAAGGAAGAGCATTATGTAGCAATCAAAACTATGAATTTGATATGTCAAACTTGACAACAGGTTCTGCAAAAGCATACGTAAACCAGATTCAACTTGGAATGTCTGATGATGCATCATTGGAAGTCTCAACAGAGTCAATAGCTTTCGGTAATGTGAAAACTGGTGACTATTGGTCTGAAGAAACTAAATCTGCAAATTTCACAGTTCAAGCAGTTTCAACAGCAGTTACATCAATCTCCTGCGACAATGATTTCTTCACATTAACTTACGACCTCGATGCGAATCCTATAAATGTTGAAGTGTCTTACGACAAGACATCAGAAGTGAGCGGCGAACAAACCGGAAATATCACTATCAAGGCAAATGGTGTGGAAGAAGTTGTCCCTGTATCAGCGACAGCACATTCACCTATTGCTCCTGACGTTTATGAACTCGCTCAAGAAATCACATTTGAAAAAAATGCATTCACTCATACACCGGAATTTGCAAGTTTGTATGATGATTATAACCTGCCAGAAGAAATTAAAAAAGGCAGCACTCCAGATGCGGTTTATTCATTTGAATTGGATACAGAAGCTACAGTAGAAGTGAACGTGACAGGTACAAATGCTGTCGCTGCCATTTATAGTGAAGACTTCGGCGGCAAAGGCGGTCCTATGGCAAATAATAACAACAAAGGAAATATCCCTTCAGCAGGTTCTGCTTTCTCTTATAACTTTGATGAAGGTGGTTTGGAAGAATTCACTTTGATAGATGCCGACGGCGATGGATATAATTGGCATTTGTTAAGTAATGCTATCGGTAATGATACTAAAGGTCTCGCTTCATATTCTTATGTCAATGTGAACGGTACTTTTAAAGATGTAACACCTGATAATTATATTCATACTAAACAAGCTTATGCTATCACCGCTAGCTCTAAAGTGTCATTTAATATTATGTCGAATGGCTTTGAAGACAAGTATGCAGTGGTTGTTTCTAGAGATGGTAATACATTTGAAGAAGTTTTTGTAGAGAAATATAAATATCAAGTTGTAAAAACTGTTGAAATAGATTTAAGTTCTTATGCTGGCGAGGTGTTGTATATAGGTTTCCATCACTATGACTGTACAGGACAATATGCTCTCTTTATCGACGACTTCCAACTTACATATGGAGAAACCAGACGTGGTGCTGAACCACAAATCAAGGTTGCTTATCCAGCAGGTAAATATTATTTAGTCGCTGCAGCAGAAGACGCATTCACGGTTAATGTAACTCTTGATGTGGCACCTCCAGCAGTTCCAACAAATCTTACAGCAACAACTGTTAATGAGACATCAATCGCTTTGGCATGGGACGCAGTGGAAGGCGCAGAAAGTTATAATATATATCAAGATGAAGAATTTTTGACAACAGTAGCAGCTGATGCCACATCATATACAGTTGAAAACTTAGAAGCTAATACATCATATTGCTTTATAGTATCATCTGTTAATCAAGGTGGTGAATCATTAAAGACAGAAGTGGCATGTGCAAAGACAAACGATTATGTTATCGCTGCTCCAGAAAACGTAACAGTGACAGCAGTCGACGCTTTCTCTGTAAAACTTTCATGGGACGCTGTTGAATACGCACAAAGCTATAATATCTACGTAGGCGAAAATACAATCTCAACAACAGATACTGTTTACGTATTTGAAGACTTAGAACCAGTGACAGAATATTGCTACGAAGTCACAGCAGTACGCAACGAACAAGAAACAGAAAAAGTTAAAGCTTGCGGTTCAACATTAGAAGAACCTGTAAAACTCGACGCTCCAACAAACCTCAGAGCTACTATCAGACAAGATGTTCCAGACTATGACTACAAATTCGAAATCACAGTTGCATGGGACGCTGTTGAAGGCGCAAAAGGCTACGACGTTTTCGTAAATACTGAAAAAGAACAAGACTTCCACATGGGTTACACCAACGGCACAGCATACGTCATCGGAACAGATCAAGAAACAACATTTGAGTTCTACGTCGTTGCTTTCAATGATGAAACAGAATCAGACCCATCAGAAGTTTATACAGTAGTCGTTGAAGACGATGCTATAGAAGAAATGAACGCTTCATTCAACGTTTATCCAAATCCGGTTAACGACAGACTTTATATTGAGACTGAAGCAACAATCGAATCTGTAACAATCTACACAGTAACAGGTGTTATGGTTGGTCAACAGACAACAGTCAACAGACAACAGACATTGTCCATTGACGTAACAAACTTGAATAGTGGAGTTTACTTTGTAAAGGTCGTTACAGAAAACGGTGAAGCGGTACAACGCTTTATTAAGGAATAATTCATAATGCATAATTAGACAAAAGTCTAAAGACAAAAGTCTAAAGTTAAAGAGCTGCTGTAAAAGGCGGCTCTTTTTTTTGAACTCTGAACTCTGACACTGACGCGATAAATCACGTCCCTACAACTCCTAACTAAAAAACTTGTAGCCTTATAGTCATTAAAAAGTTCTTAGTTCTTGGTTCTTAGTTCTTAGTTCAAAAAAATAACTGTCAATTGTAAATTGTTAATTGTAAATTCTTACCTTTGCCACGAGCAATTAGTATAGAGAATTTCAAACTTAAATATTAACATTATGAGAAAATTTTTACTTATCACAATGATGTGCTTATTCGGTTTATTTACCGTTAACGCACAAGAAACGTCGTTCTCATACAACTTTGATGACGGCGCATTAACAGGTTGGAGAACATTTACCGGTGACGGCAATGTCGGTAACGGTTGGGGCATTTCTCCAGTGGTTGAAAATCCTTTTATGCCAGCACTTAAAACATACTATTTAGGTAGTGAGAGTACTTTGGGCGTAGTTTCTATGGCTTATAACGTGATAGAAAGCCAATCTTGCAAACCAAACGCATATATCGTAACAACAGAGACATATGCTATTACAGCTACTTCAAAACTTTCTTGGTATGCAAAAGTTCCAGGTGGCAATGCAACAGAATCTGAACATTATTATCTCGTTGTTTCAGAAGATAATACAACATGGACATCAGTTTTTGACGAAGTTTGCCCTGTTGGTGCAGATAAAGAATTTAGCTTCGCTGGAACAGAATATGTAGGCAAGAACGTATACATTGGTTTCCAACATCTTTATACAGGCAGCTCTGCAAATAGCAATGATGCTGTTGTTATTGACAATGTAGTGTTATCAGTAGAAGAAGTTGACGTTCCAGAAGTAGAAGAACCAGAAGAACCAATAAATCCTGAAGACTTATACATCGTTGAAATAGGCGCTGACAAAAATCCAAATTCAAGCGGTAACTACTACGTACCAGCTTATGACTATTCACCATATGCAATATCACAACAAATTTATACAGAAGAAGATATGGCAGGTACTGTAGGTAAAATCTACAGCGTTGCTTTCAAGTTGGGTATGCAAAGATCAGCTGTTACAAGACAATATGAAGTCTATATTACATCAACAGAACTTGAAGGATTTGAAGGCTATAATTACATTGCTTTAAGTGAAGGTGATAAAGTATTTGACGGCAATGTTGAAATAGAAGGTACAGCAAACTCATGGTACACAATTGTTTTTGACAAACCATTTGATTATACAGGCGGCAATTTTGTAATTTCAGTATATGATAAGACAGGAACAGGTAATACTGCAAATTACCATACATACTACAAATATACTGCATCAAATAGAGACTTGTCATCAAATGGATATGCAGCATATGATATGTTGAATTTAACAACAGGAACAGCTAAAGGTTATGTAAGTCAAGTTCAATTTGGATTGGCAGTAGATCCAGTTGTAAATGTTTCAGCAGAAACAGTTGCTTTAGGCAATGTTAAAGTTGGTGAATATTGGACAGAAGAAGCTAAATCTGTAAATGTTGAAGTTCAAGCTCTTGCAACAACAGTTACATCAATTTCATGCGACAACGCATTCTTCACATTAAATTATGACCTTACAGCAAATCCTGTCGTTCTTAATGTAAGTTATGACAAAACAGCTGAAGCTGGTGAAAAAACAGCAACTATTACAATCAAAGCTGATGATGTAGAAGATGTTACAATTCCTGTTACAGCAACAGCATACGTTCCTACAACAGCAGACGTTTATGAACTCGCACAAGAAATCACTTTCGATGTAAATACATTCACACATACTCCAGAATTTGCAAACTTAAACGACGACTATAACTTGCCAAAAGAAGTTAACGCAGGCAACACACCAGACGCTGTATATTCATTTGAATTAGATGAAGAAGCTACAGTTATAGTAGACGTAACAGGTACAAATGCTATTGCTGCTATCTATGGTGAAGACTTCGGCGGCGAAGGCGGTCCTAAAGCAAAAAATAATGACAAAGGTATCGTAGAAGGTCCAACAGGTCCAACAACATTCTTCTTCGATTTCAATGATAATAGCTTAGAAGCTTTCAATTTAATTGATGCAAATAACGATGGAAAGAACTGGGAAATTACAAAACAATACGGTACAGATAATTACTATGTAATGTCATATTCTTATCAAGGTGGTGCAATTACTCCAGATAACTATATCGTTACAAAAGAAGCTTATGTTATCACAGCAGCATCAAAATTGACATACAAAGTCAATGCAGTGAAACCTTATCCAGAACACTATGCAGTTGTTGTTTCAGAAGACGGTGTGAATTTTGAAATTGTTTTTGAAGAAGACTATGCTCTTTCAGCACAAGCAAATAAAGAAGTTGATTTAAGCGCATACGCAGGAAAAGAATTATACATCGGTTTCCGTCACTATAATTGTTCAAATCAATATTATGTTGTTATAGATGATGTTGAACTCACAGACGGCAACGTTATGACACGTGGCGAAAATGCTGAACCACAAATCAAAGTTGCTTATCCAGCAGGTAAATATTACTTAGTTGCAGCAGCAGAAGACGCATTCACAGTTAATGTAACTCTTGAAGTTGCTCCTCCAGCAGCACCAGATACATTGTTCGCAACAGCAGTCAACGAAACATCAATCGCTTTGAAATGGGCTAAGGTAAATGAAAAAATAGATGGTTACAACATTTATCAAGGTGATGCTTTGGTGCAGACAGTTACAGATACAACATACACAGTTGAAGGTTTGGAATGCAATACAAATTATTGCTTCACAGTAACTGCAGTCAACAAAGGCATCGAGTCATTCAAGACAGCTCCAGCATGTGCAATGACAAACGATTATGTTATTGCTGCTCCAGCAAACGTAGCAGTTACAGCAGTTGACGCATTCACAGTAAAACTTACATGGGACGCTGTTGAATACGCACAAAGCTATAATATCTATGTTGGTGAAAATACAATTTCAACAACAGAAACAGCTTACGTATTTGAAGACTTAGAACCAGCTACAGAATATTGCTACGAAGTCACAGCAGTACGTAACGAACAAGAAACAGCAAAAGTTGAAGCTTGCGGTACAACAGAAGCTATCGACTTCGACGCTGAAGATTTAGCAACAGAATTCTTCTTCGACTTCAACGACCAATCATTCAGCGAATTCAGACGTATCGACGCTGACAAAGACGGTAACGATTGGACAATGTCATCAGCAGATGCAGGTTACGAAAATACAGCAGCTATCAGATCATATTCATACTATGGATCAGCATTAACACCAGACAACTACGTCTACACAAAACGTCCTTACAGAATCACAGCAACATCTGTAGTTACATTAAACGCAAAATCAGGTACTGGTATGGATTCAGACTTGGGCGAACACTATGCAGTTGTAGTTTCAGAAAACGGTACAGACTGGACAATAGTATTTGAAGAAACAATTGAACACGCAAACTGGACAAACACATCAGTTTCTCTCGCAGAATATGCAGGTAAAGGCGTTCTCATCGGTATTCGCCACTATGACTGTTCAGGATTCTACTTCTTGGCAGTTGATAACTTCGCATTGACAGTCGCTATGGCAGCTCCTGTTGTAACAGCAACAGCAGTTAACGATACAGAAATCGCTTTGACATGGGAAGCAGTTGAAAACGCAACAAACTACAATGTCTACAGCGCAGATACATTGGTTGCAAACGTAACAGAAACAACATACACTGTTAAAAACTTGACAGCTGAAACACAATACTGCTTCAACGTAACAGCAGTTGGCGCAAAAGGTGAATCAGCTAAGTCAGAAGACGCTTGCGCAACAACATTAGAAACTCCAGTCGTTCCAGAACCAACAGTGCCAGCAGCACCTGTCGTAACAGCAGAAGCAACAAGCGACACAACAATCGTTTTGGTATGGTTAGAGGTAGAAAATGCAACAAGCTACAATGTTTACCAAGGTGAAGAATTGGTTGCAGAAGAAATCACAGCAACATCATACACAGTCGATGGTTTGAAAGCAGCAACAGAATATTGCTTCACAGTGACAGCTGTTAACGAACTCGGTGAATCAGCAAAATCAGAAGCTGTATGTGCAACAACAAATGCAGATGCAATAGCAGAAAATGTTGTTTCATTCAATGTTTATCCAAACCCAGTTAGCGACAAACTCGTTATCGAAACAGAAGCAACAATCGAATCTGTAACAATCTACACAGTAACAGGTGTTATGGTTGGTCAACAGACAACAGTCAACAGACAACAGACATTGTCCATTGACGTAACAAACTTGAATAGTGGCGCATACATTATGAAGGTCGTTACAGAAAACGGAGAAGCGGTACAACGCTTTATTAAAAAATAATTCATAATGCATAATTCATAATGCATAATTCATAATGCATAATTAGACAAAAGTCTAAAGGCTAAAGTCTAAAGTTAAAGAGCTGCTGTAAAAGGCGGCTCTTTTTTTTGAACTCTAAACTCTGACACTGACGCGATAAATCACGTCCCTACAACTCCTAACTAAAAAACTTGTATCCTTATAGTCATTAAAAAGTTCTTAGTTCTTAGTTCTTGGTTCTTAGTTCTTAGTTCTTAGTTCTTAGTTCTTGGTTCTTGGTTCAAAAAAATCATTGTTAATTGTCAATTATAAATTGTAAATTCTTAAATTTGTTGCCCAATTTTAAAAGTGAATTTTTGAATAATTAACAAAATCAAATATTACATTTATGAGAAAGTTTTTACTTAGTTTATTGCTTTTGGTAGTATTTTCACCATTAGCATTAAGAGCTGACGAAGTCATCGTCGGAACAGCAGATGGAACAACACTCGTTGTCCCATTTAGAAACAACCAAACTGCTTCATACACACAGACTATTTATCCTCAGTCAGAAGTCGGTGGTGCTATGACAATCACAGCAGTAGCTTTCAGTTGTAATACTCCTGCACAAACAACAACATCTTCAACTGTTAAAGTTTATGTAGGAGAGACAGACAAAACTACACATGCTAGTGCGGCAGACTGGCTTACAGAATCAGATGGTCTTACTTTAGTATATGAAGGTTCAAATGTCGTTTTAGGTGGCGAAGAATGGGAAAGTTTTACATTCACATCTCCATATGAATACAGCGGAACTAAAAACTTGGTTATTGCTGTATCTGCTGACGGAACAACGAAAAACTTGAATCTTTTATGGAATTCAGTAACTCCTTCTACTACACAAAAACCAAGTCAGCACAATACAAGTGCAGGTTCTGAACCAGGAATGGCTTCTCAGAAATCATACAGACCAATCATCAAGTTGACTACAACAGGTGGCGGCGGTGATAATCCAGGTCAACCAGAAACTCCAGAAACTCCATCATTGTCAGTTCCTGTCGTTACAGCAACAGCAAAAAACGCTACACAGATTGAATTAGCATGGGAATCTGTAGCTGACTCAGCATTATATCAAATCTACTTTGAAACAGAAAACATCGGTACAACATACAACACATCTTTCATCGTCAACAACTGTTACCCAGAAACACAACACTGCTTCACAGTGACAGCAACTAAAGACGGCGTTACAACAGCAGCTTCAGCACCAGCATGTGCTACAACACCTGCTCAAGGTGAAGAACCAACACCAGATCCAGAACCAGAACCTGAAAACCCAACTCCAGAACCAGAAGTTCCTGGCAGCACTGCAGTGGCGTTCTACGATAACTTCAATGATTTTAAATATACAGAAAGATGGACTCGCACAGATAAAGACGGCGACGGTTATAACTGGAGCTCAACACAATTTGGCAATTACGCTGGTTATGATACATACGGTTTATATTCATCTTGTTACATGAGCGGACAATCCTTAACTCCTGATAACTATATCTATACAAACACTAAATATATCATTACAGAGACATCTGCATTGTCATTCTTACATTGCATATCTGACTGGGATCTTTATGAAGAAACATTCTCTATCGTAATTTCTGAAGATGGTGAAAACTTTGAAACTGTATGGACTAAAAAATATACAGAAAGCGATATCCCAACAGGTACAGAATGGAACTACGATAGCATCTCTCTCGCAGCCTATGTAGGTAAAACTGTACATATTGGTTTCCGTCATCACGACTGCAACGGTGACATCGCTAATGGTATAAGAATCGATAACGTGAGATTGTCAACAGCTGACGATAACGGCGAAGTTGAAGAACCAGAAAACCCAACACCTGACTTCCCAACAGGCGATGCTGAAACTGTAGTCATCGGTGAAGGTGGTACTTTCTCAAGTTTTAATGTTCCAATCAATGACTATTACAACTCATTCGGCGTTTCTCAAATGATTTACACTGCTGAAGAAATCGGCGTTAAAGACGGTACAATCATCAGCATTTCTTTCAAATCTGATGTCGTTGGCAATATGGAACGTGAAATAGCTGTTTATTTGAAAAACACAGATAAAGAATATTACACAGCAGAATCAGATTGGATTACATTGACAGCAGAAGACGTAGCAGTTTTTGAGGGTAACATCGTTACTCCAAGCACTAGCGGCTGGTTCACAATTTATTTCAACAGACCATTTGAATACACAGGCGGCAACCTCGCAGTGACAGTCAACGACATCACAGGCGGTTACGAATTAGGCGGCGACTCATGGTGCTCATACGCAACAGAAAATCCAAGAGCAATGCATTCAACAAGTTATAACACTCCAATAGACCATTTGGCATTGGAATCAAGATTAGGCAGCTTGGATAAGAGTGGCAACCAATACATCAACAGCCAGATTAAATTTGACATCATTCCAGCTCCTGCAGGCATCGAAGCTCCTGAATCAGTAGACTTCGGTTATTTAGCCATCGGTGACTATTGGACAGAAAAGACATTAAATGTTAACATTAAGGCTGTCAATACAGAAATCACAAGCCTCCATATTGACAACGACTTCTTTATCTTGCCAGATGTAAAATTACCAGCAACAAATCTTGAATTGGCTATTTCTTACGATAAAAATTCATACGCAGCAGAAAGAATAGGCGACCTCTTCATTGAATATGAAGATACAGTAAAAGTCGTTACTTTGACTGCAACAACTTATGAACCATCAGCACCAGACGTATTCGAACTCGCACATAAAGTCGAATTTACAGAAAATGCTTTCACTGATACACCAGCATTCATAAACATACATGACAACTACTTATTGCCACAAGAAACTGTCGACGGCAACGCTCCTGATGCTGCTTACGAAGTGGAATTCACAAGCGACGTTTTAGTCACAGCAAGCGTAACAGGTACAAACTCTAAGTTGGCTGTTTATAAATCAGACTTCAACGGTGAAGGCGGACCTTCTGCAAATAATTACTATGAAGGCGTTTTATACACTCCAAGAAGCTTCAACTTCGACTTCAACAATGGTTCAATGAACGGTTGGACATTAATCGACAACGACGGCGACGGTTACAATTGGGACATTGTCAATGAAGACGGCGCTAAATTCGTAAAATCATTCGCACATAAAAAACAAGGCGAAGGCGAACAAGAAATCACAATCATCACAAGTGCAGACAACGTGATGATGACAGAACAACTTTACAACATCACAGCAAATTCTCAATTGTCATTCGACGCATCACGCTACAGCAGCGGCGACGCTAACTTAGACAACTCAGAGACATATAAAGAATATGTTAAGGTTGAAGTGTCAAGAGACGGTTCTACATTCACAATGATAGAAAAAGTCCTTCCAACAGCAGGTATCTTCGGTAACATCACCATTGACCTCGGCGCAAAATTCGCTGAGTTAGGATTGAACTACGGAGATTATTATATAGCATTGCATCACCAAGAAAATGACGGCGTTTACGTAAGCGTTGACAATATCAAACTCGCAAACGTGATGACTGCAAAATCAGAAGCTAAGGCTATAGATAAGGTTCACTTCCCAGCAGGTAAATATTACTTCGTGGCAGCTGCTGAATCAGCATTCACAGTAAATATCTCAACAGAAGAAGCACCGCTCACACCTCCAACAGAAATCTTCGTTACTGAAATTACAGAAACAACAGTCACATTAGAATGGAACGCTGTTGCAAAAGCTGAAAGCTATAATGTTTATGACGGCACAAAATTGCTCGCTAATGTTACAGAGACAACATACAAAGCAGAAGGCTTGAAGACATATACAGAATATGGCTTCGTAATCAAGAGTGTTGCTGGCGATGAAGAATCATTCGCATCAGAGACAATAGTCGCTAAGACAAAAGACTTGGCAGTTGGAAAACCTTCAAATCTCACAGCAGAAGTCACAGGTCCAACAACAGTTGTCTTGAAATGGGAAGCAGCAGAAAACGCATTAGGATACAACATCTATGAAATCGTTTCTGGCAATGCGGAATACATTGATATGGCAGAAGGAACAACATATACTGTTACAGGTTTGACTCCAAACACTCCATATTTCTTCGCTGTTACTGCAGTACGTAACGAGCAAGAGTCAGAAAGAACAGAAAACGTTTATGCAATGACAAACGACTTGGTTCCTGGCGCACCATCAAATCTCGTCGCTACAACAATGGATGCTACATCAATAGGTTTGACATGGGTTGCTGGCGAAAACGCAACAGGTTATAACATCTACCGCGACGGCGTTAAAGTAGGCGACGCAACAGGTTTGTTATATGTCGACAGAGACTTGACATCAGGTACATATTATTGCTACACAGTTAAAGGCGTACGTGGCACAGTAGAATCAGAAAAAGAATCAAATCAAGCATGTGCAACAACAGCAGGTACAAAACCAGTGCCTCCAGTAGCACCATCATCCTTGAAAGCTGAAGTAGTAAACGAAACATCAATCAAGTTGACATGGAATGCTATCGGCAACGCGATAACATACAACGTTTACCAAGATGGAGAAATGATTGCTACAGTTGAGTTGCCATCATACACAGTGGAAGGTTTGGAAAAGAGTACAGAATACTGCTTCACAGTGACAGCTGTTAACCAAGCAGGCGAGTCAGAAAAATCAGACGAAGTATGCATGACATTAGGCGAAGGCGTTGAAGAATTAGCATCATCATTCAACATCTATCCAAACCCTGTTAACGATAAGCTTTATATCGAAACAGAAGTTGAGATTGAAGAAGTTGTCGTTTATGCAATAACTGGCGTTATTGTTGGTCAACAGTCAACAGTCAACAGTCAACAGTCATTGACAATAGATGTGACAAATCTTAACAGTGGTGTTTACTTCGTGAAAATCGTTACAGAAAACGGTGAA
>JAZOSA010000076.1:0-15099 GCA_045656905.1 Bacteroidales bacterium | reverse complement strand
AATCAGTAGAAACGACATTGCCATTTTCAGTCCAACTGACGAATCTGTAACCTTCATTAGTTTCTGCTGTAAGTTTCACTTTATCACCATAATAACATCTACTTACACCAGATTTTGAATCACCATATATCACAAAGTCATCTATAGCGGTCCACGATCCCCACCCGCCGAATTTATTACAGAAAGCGAAATAAACCTCCTGACCGACATATTCCGTCAGATCCACCTCAACGCCAGTCCACCTTGAATTAGACTTGCCTGCTTTAGTACACCACACCTCAGTCCAAGGCCCAGTTGAAGACGTTGATACATAAAGATATAACCTTGAATAATACTCTGAACCTGCTTTTTCTCTTTTTGGATTAACATAAGAAAATCCCATTGAAGCATCAGCAGGCACTTTTATTTTTGGAGTGACGAGATAAATCCTTGCGTCGTCATATTTTCCTTCACTTACACTTGCAGCATAATATTTGCCAGTTTTAGGTGCAAGATCTAAATAAGACGACACCGCACTCCAATTCTCTACATCTGTCTGATTCTCACTATAAACCGTCCATCCTTGCGACAAAGAAGCGAGTTCAAAACCCTCTTTATAGACATCAGCAATTACCTTACCTGCATCTTCTTGATTTATAGCGATATTTATTTCATAATCCAGCAAAGCAAAGTTCGCCACCAAGTCTCTGTAACTTGTAATTTCAAACGAATATTCAGCATTTTCCGAAACAACATTGCCGTTTTCCGTCCAGTTCAAGAATTTGAATCCATCATTAGGAGTTGCAACAAGTGTAACTTCTTCTCCATGAATATAATTACCAGCACCTGTCACTGAACCTGCATATTCTGGATTTACCGCAACTGTCACATTTTCAACAGGAAGAACACCGTCAAGATAAATGACATTACATTCCTCATAGGCATACTTGCCATCACTTTGGATAATCACATCACCTTTACTATCGTACACTTTATAATAACCTGCACCATATTCACCATTGATGCCATCGCCAGCCTTATCTTCGACGATAAATCTCACGCATTCCCCTGCAGGAACTGTAAAATCAACTTCATGGACTTTTATTCCATTTTCTGACAAGTTTTCATAAGGTCCGCCACTCGCAATCACCTTATTATTATGTCCGACCGCTTTCCATGCAATCTGATCGCCATATCTATCCTGAGCGAATTCCACTATAAAATCTTCGCCCAAATCTGTTTCATCTAATTCAATTTCAATCCATTCCTCACTTTCTGCCATAATCGACTTTTCAGAATTTACGTTAACGCCATTAGCTTTAACAATCTTAAAATCAACAATTTGACCTCCGAACGGAATTTCTGCGAACATATCAATATTAACGCTTCCATAAACAGGGAGAATTCCATTCCATTCATATTCAGTCGTATTGCCATTTTTCACAGACACTTCAAACTTCATTGATGCAACTTCTTCAGTACCACCATTAACGACGCCAACCGTAAATTTCTTTTCTTTAGTACAAGTAAGCACTTCCTCCTGCTTTACTGATTGAATAAAAGGATATATCGGTTCATTTGTTTCAATAACAACCTTCTCCAGTTCACCCACATTAAGTATAGGACGTGTCGGTGTACCATCTTGTTTTTCAGTAACAAAAGCCAAGAAATTTATATTATCAATATCGACGTCAACGCCATTAGGGCTACTTATGACTTCTGGTATTTTATACGAATAAGTCTTTGTCACCAAAGTACCGGCAGTTGTCGGGATTATCTCATCACCCCACAAAGGAGTCACGACATCGCGGAGAACATGCATATGAACATATTGACCATCAAGCATTTGAGCAGGATTAGTAGAACCACCTTGCTGATAACCAGATATACTGTCCTGCAACATCATAACAGTAAGATAATTCTTATTAGCTGCGCTATTGGCGGTATAATAAACCTCAAGCGAAAGCGTCGCCATACGAGTTTTCTTATTGATAACCACACGACCGCCGACATTACATTCTGACATTTGTTCCAGTTGCTGATTAGCCTCCACGGTCCAGTCGCCCCTGCTTAAAGCATAAGAAGTTGAACGATTCACGACACCTTGAGGATACGCAGACACATTAAATCCATTTATAATTGCATCAGCATGAGATGTATTAAAATTAGGATAAGACGTTGGAGCATAAGCACCTCCGTGAATATTTACCGCCCATGCCTTTCCCGGATTGTCATGAACGATGCCGTTCGCTATTATATGTCCATAAGGACAATTTATGCAAAGTCTTCCAGTAAACTCCTCAATCAAAACACCTCTAGTTTGAGGATTCTTAGAAACAAATTGCGGTTCTTGCGCATTGACATTCATTATACAAGTCAACACTACGCACATTAACAATACAAATTTTCTCATAACTTATTGAATTTTATCAATTTAATCTCAAATAATTTTCCATTTTCAGTTTTCAATTTTCAATTTCTCACTCTTCCCTCCCATTTCAACGAGTTTCTCCGCAGCCTTCACAACGCTTTGATTTCCAGAATACAATTTCTTTTTTGTATCTTCATAGCTTCCTTGTAGATTTTCAATTTTCCTTCCTAAGTCCTCATATCTTTTCACAAAATCCCCGACTCTATCCAGAAGTTTATTCACTGCCTCGAACACTTCCTGCTGGTTACGCGCCTGCTTCACTTGCGACCAAGAAAGCTGTATCATACGCAAAAGTGCCAGAAGATTTTGTTCACTAGTGATAAAAACACCATTTTCAAAAGCCTCACGCCACAATGTATTATCCTCATAAAGAGCAAGTTGCATAGCAGATTCATTTGGAACGAACATCACGACGTAATTAAGACTTACGCGCGGTGCTTTTATATATGAAGCATAACTTTTCTTTTGCAACTCCTTACAATGATTTCTTAAACTCAGCAGATGACGTTTCAAAGCATAAGACTTTTCCGCCTCATCGGTTGCATTACAATAATCAACGAAAGCGGTCAAAGAAACCTTGGAATCTATAATAACATCCTTATTATCAGGATAATGCACCACGACATCAGGAATAAGCCGAGAACCAGTCTCGTCATGGAACACACTATTTCCCTTTGAATCTTTAATCGCAGACTGTTTCTCATAATGCTCCCCTTCCGTCAGCCCAGATTTCTCCAAGATATTTTCAAGAATAAGCTCACCCCAATTACCTTGAGTCTTTGATTCGTTCTTAAGAGCTTTAGCAAGGTTATTTGCATCATTACCAATCTCTTGCGTACGTTTCATCAACTCTTCAATAGCCTTTTCAAGACTAGCTTTATTTTCAGAAGAAGTCTTGATATTATCAGTCATTGACTTGCGCATACCCTCGATTTCGTTTTTCAAAGGATTCAAAAGCGCATCTATCTGAATACTATTAGTTTTCGCCAACGATTCTTCCCTTTGATGCAACAATCTCTCAGTAGTATTCTGAAGTTCCGACTTCAAAGCATTGATCTGCGTTTCAAAATGTTTATCTCTAAGTTCTTCATTCTTAGCATTTTGCTCTTTTATCAACTCTATCTGTGCTTGCAGGCTACTATTTTTCGATTTCAAAACAATACCAATCAAAAGAGCACCAATCACAAAACCTATTATAAAAAACAACACATTCATATCAATTCTTAATTTTAGTTTTAAGACGCCACAGGAGTGACGTCTCTACAAATCATTCCTAATTCCTGACAACCTCAACACGACTTGCAGATTTGCCTTCTCTAACCAATTGAATCTTAGCAGGAATACGTTCCTTCAATGCATCGACATGAGAGATTATTCCGACTCTCTTACCTAAATTATGCAGGTTTTCCAAAGTATTCATTACCATGTCAAGAGACTCATTATCAAGCGTTCCAAAGCCCTCATCGATAAAAATCATATCCATATCGAAATGCTCATCGTTTAGCGATGTCAAACCAAGAGCAAGCGCCAATGAAACCAGGAACGTCTCGCCTCCAGAAAGAGAACTCGCAGTGCGGAGTTCGCCTCCCATCTCCATATCCTGAACCATAATCGCCAGAGAATCAGGATAATTACTAAGCTTATAACGACTACTAAGTTGATTCATATAATAATTAGCCCTATCGAGCAAAATTCCCATCGTATATGCTTGAGCCACATCACGGAAGTTGTCTTTGTCAGTAGTACCAATAGCTTTTGCCAACTGATCCCAAAGATGATATATTCTATCTTTTTCTTCTAAGTCTCTTTTACAATTCATTGAATTAGAAGCATTTTGTTTATCAAGAGCCAACTTCGCCCTAACATTAGCCAAATTTTCTTCATCCAATTTTTTATCTTCCATCAAAGAATTCAAATTACTCATCAATGACTCAAATGCAACATCACCATCTGGTTTCGACTCTGCAAACTGATGTTGATTATACTCTTCCATCTTGATATTCAATGTATTTTTAGATTTAATCAATTCATCGTCAAGGACTTTATTTTTCTGAACATAATATTGAATATCAGATATTTCTGACAAACACTTTAATCTTTCAAAACCAATATTACTATTTTTCAGAAAAGCATCAATCCTAATCTTAATAGGATTCAAAAGATTTTCAAGGTCCGACATTTCCGATAATCTTCCTTTAATTCTTTCATAAACAACAGAATATGAAGGAATTAAATTTTGCAAATCAATATTCGACTTGTCAAAATCGACATTATCACAATCAGCAAGCAAAGATGATATTTGAGAAGAATACTCATCACACTGAGCCAGAATATCATTTAATATAACTATCTGATTTTCTGTATTTTTCAACAACTCTTGCTTATTTTGAAACTCCTTAGCAATATCTTTTATTCTATTTATAAAAGAAAGACTCGACTCATTCCAAAGCAGCTGCCAATTTTCAAGTTTAACATATTGAGAAACAGCATTTTCCTTTTCTTTAAACTTAGATTCTTGTTCCTTAACAATTGTGTTAATAGTATTTAACAATAATCCAATCTGCTGATATTCAGTTTGTTTTATAGAAAACTGTTTTTCCATTAAACCATAACGTTCATCAATAGATTTCTTGCTTTTTTGAGTCTCATCAATATTTCGCTTCACAAGAGTAATATTCTTCAATTTCTCATTTATTTCAAGAATAAACTTATCAACATCTTGTATTAAAGTATTGTATTTATGAATATTAGCATCTATTCTATCAATATCAAAAATTGGAGTTCCATTACATAAAACGTTAAGTTTCTTTAATAATTCCTCCAATCTTTTCTCTTCTGTGTTAATATTTCTTAACACAGCATTTAACTCAGCCTCCGTTTTATTAAGATTATCTTTTGCAACTTCATAAGAATTCTTCAAATTCTCCCAGTCAGCTTTGATAGTTGCGAACAAAGACTCAACGACTTGTTCATCTTTGTAGTGATGCGACGTACTTCCGCAAACAGGACAAGCCTCGCCATCTTTCAATCTCATCCTACATTCCTTTGCCCATTTCTCAACCATTTCTTTTTGCATCTGAAACTCCGAATCTTTGGTCTCAAACGAAGTTTTTGCATGCAAAACAGCCTCTTTATTTTGATTAAATAATAACTTTAAATCATTACATTTAAGCTTTTCATTTTCAATATTTTTATTTAAGTCTAAATATTGTTCTAAAACAAACCTTACGTTATTTAATTTAGTATTTCTCTCAACATAAGACTTTCGTTTTTCATCACATTCCCGTTGTTCCAAAAGCAGCCTTTCATACTCTCCAGAATCAAAATCGCCCAATAGTTTTTCGAGAGTCTGCTCCGCTACTTCTTTAGATTTTTTAACATTTTCAAGCTCAGCAGAAATAGACTCAAGTTGACTTGCCACATCATTCTTTTTCAAGTCATTAGCATTCAATTCCTTTGATTTAAGCTCAAGCAATTCAGAAATCTGCGACATTTCATCGAGAAGTCCCAAAATCAAATTAAGATTATCACAAATTATTCCATCATATTTATGATTATCAACCCATTGCTTAATATTTTCCAATGAATTAAGAAGCGTTTCCCTTCTATTTTTCTCCTTTTGCAAAGAATAATTAAGATTTAAAAAAGACTTTCTATCAGCGTCAAACAAATTGCGAACCTTTAAAATTTCCTGTTCCAAACGCCGCATTTCCTTCAAGTCGTCCCTTTCTTTCGTCGTTGCGAAATAATCTTCTGCTAGCGATTTATTATTCTTATACTCCTCAGATTCAATTTGTTCCAAAATTTCTCTATGCAAAGAAGCAAACTTTTCACATTCAGTTTTCAGTTCATCATTTTTCTTAAACCAAGCAACCGACGACTCTATTTTTTTCAGCGATTCATCTTTTGCCTGTATACTCAATTTCAATTCAGTTTCCTGCGCATTCAGCGACTCCACTTCATCTTCCAATAAAGCACTGTTTTTCAAATTATTATACAAGACTTCCATCTCTTTTTTCTGATAATAAGCCTCGCCTTTTTTAGTCTTGACAGCCTCAGCTATACGCGAATAAACCTCAGTACCAGTAAGCATTTCCAATATCTCAGACTGCTCTATCTTCTTGGATTTCAAGAAAGTACTAAATTCACCTTGCGCAAGCATGACGGAACGAATGAATTGTTCATAAGAAAGTCCAACCAGTTCCTCAATTCGTTTATTGACTTCTCCGATATTACTCGAAATAATAGTCTTCATATCGCCATCAACGAGTTCTAACTTACGTCTGTTAGAAGTATCGTAACTATCTGTTTTAGTTTTCCTTACATACCAAGTCGCAATGTAATTAAGACCATTCACAGAGAAATGCAATTCCGCTTTTGCCTCTCTTTTACCTTTCCTCAGAATATTGACAGTATTCTTAGTTGTTATACCATTTTCAGTCTTTTCATTATTGTTAACCAATTCATAACGAGAAGCCTTATCATACAATGCCAATGTTATTGCATCTAAAATTGTAGTCTTTCCCGAACCAGTATCGCCGCATATCAAGAAAATAGGTTCTTTTGCCAGCACGCCGCTAGAAAAGTTTATCTCCGCATTTTCTATAGAGTTAAGGTTTTGTATTACAATCTTTTCAATCTTCATAATCAATCAGTTAAAATTCACGACTTCATTACTTCATCACACACTTCCTTAAACAAAATCCTCATTTCATCAGGCATTTCGGCATTATTTTTCTTTTTATATACCGAGCAACCCAAATCGTAAGGCGATATCGCTCGAAATTCATCTAAGGTACGAACCGCCTTCTCCTCACAATCACTTTCATTTACAGGGAAATACGCCTGAATTCCGCAATATTTAGCCTTCTTTCCATCAAACAATTCCTGAATTCTAGCATTATCCATATCAGAAAGAGGCATATCAGTACGCACATGCAGTCTTACATAACATTCATTATCAAGTATTTCTACAACTTTCGCAAACAATTCATCTTTAGATGGCGCATCATCATAAGAATTTGGTTTAAAAGGAAAATCGACTACAGGAACCAGAGGCTCTATTTCTCTAATTTTAATGTCAACATTATGATTTTCAATCTCGACTACAGTAACCGAATGAGGATATATTTCATTAAACGTCATTGCGAAAGGCGAGCCGGAATACCTTATATTTTCCCCCACATTTTGCGGATGATGCACATGTCCCATAGCCCAATAATCGATGTCAGGAATGGCCGACATTTCGGTAGAAACAACAGACTCCAATCCACCAGTAAGTTTATTTTGAGAAGCAGAGTCAATGCCACTTATCATAAAATGACCCATTGCAATAACAGAATGATTTTCTGTATATTGCTCATTTAACTTCAAGTTATTCTTTAAGTTATTATAAAAAGAAAAAACACGTTTTGAGTAGCCATCATCTTCCTTTACGGAAGGATAATTTCCTGCATTTATGAATGGCACAGCCAAGATCCAACCAACAATATCGTCATTTCTTCTGACTGGAATTTGAATTTTAGAAGCATCGTATGTCAGACCATTTTCCTGAACCTCTTTATAGAAATCGAGGTTACCTATTACGGTGACATCAAAAGCCTTCCACAGTTCACGAGGAGCCTCCAGTCGAGAAGGCGAATCATGATTGCCAGCAGTCACAATTATCTGTAAATCATCATACAAACGAGAAAACTCAACCAAAGCATGATAATAAAGACGCTGCGACATCACGCTAGGCGTAGAAGCATGAAAGATGTCACCCGACACTATCAAAGCATCAGGGCGTTCTTCTAACAATATGTTTTTCAACTGATAAAAGAAATGCTTATGCTCTTCATCTCTTGAATATTGGTACAATGTCTGACCTATATGCCAATCACTTGTGTGGATTATTTTCATTTTGCTTAACATCTTTAATTACAAATACATCTTCAAAACCAACGCCGTTTTTATAATATCCAGAAACTCTCAATTCGTGATACAAGTCATCGTCAAACCACGCTGCACGAACAGAACCATCCGACTCTTCCAGAGACACGCCGCCAACCACATTCCAATCAACATCAGCGACATCAGTAGTATCTATCATAAACAACTGACAATCATTCTTATCCTGAACGATATAAGCAGGATGTGGATTCAGTTCCTCATAGAAGAAATCAACCATTTCGTTTTGGATTGTATAAAAATTATCGTTCAATTTACGATTCTCATCGAAGTGAAGAGTATGCCCCTCGCCCTCAAACGTATGCAATTTCGAGCGTATTCCCAATTCCCTCGCGGTTTCATCAATGAAGTAAGAACCATACATCTCATCAAAGAAAACCTTCTGAAACTCGCCTAAAGCCCTAAAAGGATAACCAAAACGATAAGGCAACACATCATCATCATCTCCATGGAACGAAATTATAGACACATCAGCATTTTTAAGTATCTCCAAATCATACACAGAACCCCACAAGTTAGCGACAGCCTTAATTTCAAAATCCTCCTTGAAGTCATTGCCAGACGTTTCTATATCGCCCAAATCACCCACAAACAAAGACCCAAATGTCGCTTCCGGGCGATTCTCATTACGCATATAAGCGAGATTCAAAGCAGTGATACTGCCAGCACTTGCGCCGCCAACGAACAGATAATCAGGGTCTATACGATAAATATCTTGTTTAGAAAGAAGATACCTCATCGCCGCGTGAGCATCCTGAGTTGCCTGATATGCTGTCCTTTGAATTGCTTTTGAATTAACCCTAAAACCGAGACGATAATTTATTGATACACAAACATATCCCAAAGATGCAAAATGAGTACACCACTTCTGATATGGCAAAGTAGCCTTATCGCCAATAAAGAAGGCGCCGCCATGAATAAACATCATAAGAGGACGTTTCTCAAGAGTGTCATTCTTAGGAATATAAATATCCATATCAAGATCCAAATCCCTCTTCTTCAATGAATTAAACAAGCCCATTTTCACAATATTACCCACATCAATCGTATCATCTGGAACAGAAGTCCAAAAACCCTTGACCTTTGCATAATTCACATTTGGTATTCTTTCAACCTCAAAGATTTCATTTCTGTATCTTCCCAAGTCAAACACCTGATACTCATCAGATTTATACGGATAAATCACAAATTTCTTCTTGTGCGACGATTCAAAGAAATTACCTTCTATCCTACCGTTTTTAAACTTTTTCATCTTTAGGACGTACAACGTCGTGTCTGACAAAACAACCTCTGATTTCTTTTTATTAAAAACAAGCAAAAACGGTTCTGCCTGAAGAGTCAAGTCATTATCAATCAAATATATCCTACCATTGACATCAGATTCACCCACCGAATCTATCCTAACAAAATAATTCTTGTAGTCAGTTTGATTTTCAAAGATATAGGATTCACTATCAAAAACACTCCTGGCCGTTTTGCAAGAAAACAAATTTGCCAGTGCCATTAAACACAAAACAACCGACGAAAAACGTAAAAAAACTCTTGATTTCATAACTTATAATTTGGGTGTAAAATTAAAAAAATTAGTTGAATATTTCATCGTATTTTCTTAATTTCGCAAACTAAAAATTTGTTCAAAATCAATATGAAAATTAGAGTAAAAAACATCATCGCCATCGGTATTATTGCAATGACATTAATATCATGCTCAGGAGAACTAAAGAAAGCAGATTACCAAGTAATTCCGCTTCCTAAAAACATTACCGAAAATGTTAACGAAAGACCTTTCTTACTTTCAAAAAACACCTGTATAACATACCCTACATCACAACCAGAATTGGTTAAAGAAGCTAATTTTTTAACAGAATTTCTTAATGAAATTTTAGGATACGAGTTGAAAATCGAAGCATGCGACTCTTTCAAAAAAGGAGCGATTAATTTAAGTGTAGACCCTAACATTTTTACAGAAAAAGATTCTTATAAAATTATTGTAAATGAAGATAATATAAATATTACTTCAAGTGAAACTTCAAGTTTGTTTTACGCAATTCAGACATTAAGAAAAAGTCTTCCTTTCGATGCAAAAGGCGAAAATATAGCGATGCCATCTGCTGAAATTTACGACTACCCTCGCTTCGGTCACAGAGGCATGATGCTCGACGTAAGCCGTCACATTTTCCCTCTTGATTCTATCAAAGAATATATCGACTTGATGGCATTACATAATATGAATAAATTCCACCTCCACCTCACCGACGACCAAGGATGGAGAATCGAGATAAAGAAATATCCAAAACTCACTGAAGTCGGAGCTTGGCGTTCCGGAACTAAAATCGGCAAGAGCGAGACTTTCGACACAATTCGTTACGGCGGTTTCTACACACAAAAAGAACTCCGCGACTTAGTGAAATACGCAGCAGACCGTCACATCACTATCATTCCTGAAATTGACCTTCCAGGTCACCAGTTAGCAGCATTGGCAACATATCCAGAACTCGGTTGCACTGGAGGACCATACGAAGTTTGGAAACAATGGGGCGTTGCTGACGACGTAATCTGCGCTGGCAACGAAGACGCGATGCGTTTCCTTGAAGACGTCTTGACAGAAGTGATGGATATCTTCCCTAGCGAATACATACACATCGGCGGCGACGAATGTCCTAAAGTACGCTGGGAGCAATGTCCAAAATGCCAAGCCAAAATCAAAGAACTTGGATTTAAAGACGATGACCATTTCAAGGCAGAGAACTATCTCCAAAGTTATGTCATGACAAGGATGGAGAAATTTGTCGAAGACCACGGACGTAAAGTTATCGGCTGGGACGAAATCCTTGAAGGCGGACTCGGTCCAAACGTAACCGTTATGAGCTGGAGAAGCATCGACGGCGGCAAAGAAGGTGCGAAACAACACCACGACGTCATCATGACACCTTGCTCCCACCTCTACTTCGACTATTACCAAACCGACAACACCGACGACGAGCCACTCGCAATCGGAGGTTATATCCCTGTTGAAAGAGTCTATGAATTTGAGCCAATCCCATCAGACCTCACTGAAGAAGAAGCAAAACATATTCTTGGCGCACAAGCCAACCTCTGGGTTGAATACATCAAAAACATGAACACCGTATTCTACAGAATACTTCCTAGAATGGACGCTTTGACAGAAGTGCAATGGGTTTCACCAGAACAAAAAGACTACGACAGCTTCCTAAAACGTGCATATAAGATGGTCGAGTTCTACGACATCAAAGGATGGAACTACGCAAAACACATCTTTGACATCGACGTTGAAATCGTTCCTAACGTAGAAGCAAAATGCATTGACGTGACAATGTCTAAATTTGGAGAAGGCGACATCCTCTACACGTTAGACGGCAGCGACCCATTGACAAATGGAACAAAATACACCGAAGCACTCAAACTCACAGAAAACGCCAAGTTAAGAGCAATCGTCAAGAGAGCAAAGAGCGTCGGTAAAGAATTCAAGACCGACATCGAACTCAGCAAGTCATCAATGAAACCTATCACTTTGAAGAACGAGCCACACGAAAACTATCGTTTTGACGGAGCCAACACTTTGATTGACGGACTTTCTGGAGGCAAGAACTACAAGACAGGACGTTGGATTGCTTTCTTCGGAGAAAACCTCGACGCAAAAATCGATATGATAGAAGAACAAGAGATAAGCAATTTGTCATTCCAATGCAATTTAACCAAAGGCGACTGGATTTTCAATGCTAAGTCAGTAAAGGTTTTAGGATCTAACGATGGTGAGAATTACGAAGAAATCCACTATCAAGAATTCCCTATCGAGACGATAGCAGAAGACGGAGTTTTATCATATAGCGTTGATTTTGAGAAGACAAACGTACGTTATGTCAATATCATCATCGAGCCACACATGTGTCCAGAAGGACATTCAGGCTATGGATATCCAGCATGGATTTTCGTTGACGAATTAAAAATTAACTAATTGAAAAATAATTTTGTACGGACGTAATTCGTAAAGATTTTTTTTGTACTTTTGCACCCGCAAACCTCGGGTAGGTTTAACAGTTAAATTATTATTAACATTTAAAAAATTTAGTTTATGCCAGCAAAAATGAGATTACAAAGACATGGTAAAAAAGGTCAACCATTTTATCATATTGTAATTGCAGACGCTCGCGCACCACGTGATGGTCGCTTCACAGAAAAAATCGGTACCTACAATCCTGTAGCTCAACCAGCTCAAATCAACATCAACTTTGACAAAGCTTTGGATTGGTTAAACAAAGGTGCTCAACCAACAGACACAGTTCGTTCTATCCTTTCACAAAAAGGCGTTTTATTGAAAAAACACTTATTAGTTGGTGTTAAGAAAGGTGCTATGTCAGCAGAACAAGCTGAAGTTAAATTCCAAAACTGGATGAAAGAGAAGGAAGCTAAAGCAGCTGAAGCAGTAAAAGCAACAGCAGAACAAAAAAGAGCTATCCAAAAAGAAAGATTAGAAGCAGAAGCTAAAGTTAATGAAGCACGTATCGCTGAATTAGCAAAGAGAAGAGCAGAAGCTGAAGCAGCTGCAGCAGCAGAAAGCGCAGAAGCAACAGAAGAAGCTCCAGCAGCTGAAGAAACAACAGAAGCAGAAGCTTGAGATTCTAAATCTTGATAAAAAGAAAATCCGTCGAAAACCTCGGCGGATTTTTTTGTTTATTTCTCCACGGATCTCGAGTATCTCGCGGATTATTCTGTCCACGAATTGGCACGAATCTTCACGAATGTTTTTTCTCCACGGATCTCGAGTATCTCGCGGATTGTTCCGTCCACGAATTGACACGAATCTTCACGAATGTTTTTCCTCCACGAATCTCAAGTATCTCGCGTATCTTTTTTTGTCTGTGAGTCTTCAAAAAAACAAGGGACGCAGCAAACCACGTCCCTACAATTATGAATTAATTCCTAAAAACAATCCCTTCCCCGTCGTAATCGACGATAATAGGTTTTTCCTTATTGACTTTATCAGACAATATCATCTTTGAAAGGTTGTTGATGAGTTCACGTTGCATCATTCGTTTCACTGGACGCGCTCCATAACGTACATCGTAACTCGTTTCTGCAATCTGCTTCATCGCTTCAGATGTCATCTCGATGTCGATGTCGTTTTTCTTAAGCATTTTCTTCAAAGAATGGAATTGCATTGAAACAACATTGATAATCTGTTCCTTAGTCAAAGGCGTAAACATGATGATGTCATCAATACGATTCAAGAACTCCGGCTTCATAAACTGACGCAATATTTCCATCACTTTATTACGCATTTCTTCAAAGTCAGCGTCTGAGTTTTGAGCTTTGAGCTTTGAGTTTTGAGCCTCTTGTTCTTGGTTCTTAGCTCTTAGTTCTTCGTTCTTAGTCATCATCTCCTGTATCGCCATCGCACCTATATTAGATGTCATGATGATGATAGTATTTTTGAAATCAACAAGACGACCTTTGTTGTCAGTCAGACGACCATCATCAAGGATTTGCAATAAGATATTATACACGTCCTGATGTGCCTTTTCAATCTCATCGAGAAGCACAACAGAATAAGGTTTACGACGTACCGCTTCCGTCAGCTGACCGCTTTCATCGTAGCCGACATAACCCGGAGGCGCTCCTATCAATCTAGAAACAGAATGACGTTCTTGATATTCCGACATGTCGATACGCACCATATTATTTTCGTCATCGAAGAGAAACTCTGCGAGAGCCTTGGCGAGTTCTGTCTTGCCGACGCCCGTCGTTCCCAAGAATATGAACGAGCCAATCGGACGACGAGCGTCCTGAAGTCCTGCCCTGCTCCTTCTGATTGCGTCAGATACAGCCACAATCGCTTCATCCTGACCGACAACACGTTTATGCAGTTCATTCTCAAGATTAAGAAGCTTATCACGCTCGCTTTGCAACATTTTATTAACAGGAATACCAGTCCATCGAGAAACGATTTCTGCTATATCTTCAGCGTTGACGACCTCATCGATAAGAGGGCTATCGCCCTGTACTTTTTTCAGTTCTTCTTTGGCCAGTTCAATTGCTTTTTCAGCATTAGGAATCTTGCCATAACGAAGTTCTGCCACAAGACCATAGTTGCCGTCACGTTCTGCAGATTCCGCTTCATGACGATATAACTCTATGTTTTTCTTTTCTTTCTGAATCTTCTCAATGAAGGAACGCTCTGTCTCCCAGCGAGATTTAATTTTAGAGCGTTCATCGTTAAGCTCTGCTATAACTTTAGAGAGTTCCTCTATTTTCTTGGTATCATTCTCGCGTTTTATCGCCTCGCGCTCAATCTCAAGTTGACGAATCTTACGTTGTATATTCTCAAGTTCTTCTGGCAAAGAATTGATTTGCAGTCTAAGACGAGAGGCTGCCTCATCGACGAGGTCGATTGCTTTATCAGGAAGGAAACGATTTGATATATAACGAATTGAAAGGTCAACTGCAGCAATTATAGCCTCATCAAGTATTCTCACCTGATGATGGTTCTCATATTTTTCCTTAAGACCTCTTAAGATTGAAATAGCAGACTCTTCCGAAGGCTCGTCGACCATAACGATTTGAAAACGACGTTCAAGAGCCTTGTCTTTCTCGAAATACTTCTGATATTCATTAAGAGTAGTTGCGCCTACAGCCTGCAGTTCGCCGCGAGCAAGAGCAGGCTTTAGGATATTGGCAGCGTCCATCGCGCCATTAGAAGCTCCGGCGCCTACGAGAGTGTG
>JAZOSA010000075.1:0-9718 GCA_045656905.1 Bacteroidales bacterium | reverse complement strand
TCAAAAAGGATATAACGATTTGATTCTAGTTGATGATTTTTCAAAGAAAGAAAAAGAGAGAAATTACATCGACTTGAAATATAAAACATTAGTTGATAGAAATGTCTTCTTTGATTGGTTTAAGGAAAATCATGAAGAAGTGACTTTCGTCGTTCATCTCGGAGCTCGCACCGACACAACAGAATTCGACTGGAATGTGTTTCAAAAGTTGAATGTCGATTATACCGAGACGATGTTCGCTTTATGTGCCGAATATCAGATTCCTTTGGTTTATGCATCATCTGCTGCCACTTATGGAAACGGCGAATTAGGATATGACGACAGTCATGAAGTCGTGGAAAAATTGCAACCGCTGAATCCATACGGCCGCTCCAAGAATGAAGTCGATAAGTGGATTTTGAAACAAGAGAAACAGCCTCCATTCTGGGCAGGACTTAAGTTCTTCAACGTTTACGGACCAAATGAATATCACAAAGGAAGAATGGCGTCTGTAATTTTCCATTCTTTCAATCAGATAAATGCTACAGGAAAGGTGAAACTCTTCCGTTCACATCGCCCAGACTTTGCCGACGGACAACAATTACGTGATTTCATTTATGTGAAAGATATTGCGAGCGTTATCTGTTTTATGATAAGTCAACAGACAACAGACAACAGACAACAGACTTCGTCCACAGAATCTCTACACTCTACACCCTACACTCTACACCTAAAAAGCGGCATTTATAACCTCGGAACTGGCAAGGCTCGTAGTTTTTATGATTTGGCGGCGAATACTTTCAAGTCGATGGGAAAAGACGTCAATATCGAGTTTATTGACATTCCTGAAGATATCAGAGACAAATACCAATACTTCACAGAAGCGAATATGACAAAACTGAGAGAAGCAGGATATGACAAAGAATTCACCTCTTTGGAAGATGGCGTTGCGGATTATGTGAGGAATTATTTGATGAGGAATTGAGGATGTTAGCTGTCAGCTATCAGCTGTCAGCAGTTAGCAGTTAGCAGTTAGCAATTAGCTTTGTAGGGACGTGATTTATCGCGTCCTTATTTGATTTATTTCCGCACGGGAAATTTGTAGAGACGTATCAATTTATCCTGCAAAAAATAAAGAAACATTGACACGTCTCATAGAAATTGAGAATGTTTTGTTATTTCTGAGACGTGTCAATGCGTTTTATGGCATGTCGCATTGACGTGTCTCTACAGGTTTCTTTGTGTCTTTGAGAGAGAAAAATATTCGTGGATAAATAAAAAAAGATGTCACATCGTGGCATCCTTTATTTCACTTCTTTCTTCTCCAACTCCTTGTCGAGTTCCAACAAGAATTTCTTTGTCTTTTCCAATGTCATCAAGACAGTGGTCTTTCTTTCGAGTTGGTCGAAGTCTTTCTTGAGTGCGTCTTTGGCACCTTGTAAGGTGTAACCCTGGACCTTCACGAGTTGGTAAATCATACGGAGGTAACGAAGGTCGCGTTGGGTGAACATTCTGTTACCTTTGGTGCTTTTACGAGGTCTGAGGACTGAGAACTCGCTTTCCCAATAACGTATGAGAGATGTGTTTACGTTGAACATCTCTGCTACTTCGCCGATGCGGTAATATAATTTCTCGTCACTCATAATCAATCCATAGTTTGTGAAGGATGCTGCGACAATTCAAGAATCTTGTCGTATTCTTCAGGTGTTATATCGTTATAAAAGAAATTGATCGGGTTGACGGTCTTGTTGTTCTTGATGACTTCGTAATGAAGGTGAGGAGCAGTTGACTTACCAGTGTTACCCATCTTTCCAATTTCCTGACCTCTCTTGACTTTGTCACCTTTCTTCACTGAGAAGGAGTGAAGGTGAGCATAACGAGTTTTGTAGCCGTATCCATGGTCAACGATGATGTTGTTACCATATCCGCTCTTGTTGCTCTCTACTCTGGATACCACGCCGTCGCCTGTTGCATAGATTCCTAATCCGACAGGACCGCTGAAGTCTATGCCGCCATGGAATTTCGTTACCTTATAGAATGGGTCGGTACGATGTCCGTAATGTGATGATATTCTGTAGATGTCGGTTCCTTTTACAGGCATGATGGCTGGGATGCAGCTGAGCATCTCTGCTTTGTTCTTCGCCATATCATAAATCTCGTCAAATGATTTTGACTGGACATATAATTGACTTGAAAGAACGTCGATGCGTTTTGCAGTGCTGACGACCATGTCAGAATTGACGTATCCGTCGAGTGCCATATAACGGTTGGAACCGCCATAGCCGGCTTTTCTTACTGAAGATGGAATTGGTTCGGCTTCAAAAATCATTCGGTAAATGTTGTCGTCGCGGTCCTCTAACTCTGCCAACAATAAATCGAGATTGTCGATTTTATCGTTCATGATGTCGTATTGTAATTTAAGATATTCTATCTCACGACTTTGTCTTCTTTCTGTTGGAGAACCGAAGAAATTTTGAATCAAAATCACAATGACAAAAGCAGTAACGCTCGTCGATAATAGATATAAGACAACGCTCCAGAATTTCTTTTTGCCAGAAGTCTTATATTCTTCATATTCAAGTGTCTGCGGATTAAAGATATATTTCTTTCTTGCCATTGGTTAAAAATTAAAATTAAATGAAAAATATTCCATCAATTCTGCAAAAATAATATTTTTTTGAACTAAATTTGCAAAAAATATTTTGAATAAATTTAAACACATTATTTATATATGAAAGCAAGTGAAATTCGTAGCAGTTTCTTGAATTTTTTTGAATCAAAACAACACCTTGTAGTGGCTTCGGCTCCTATCGTTGTTAAAAATGACCCTACATTGATGTTCACCAATGCAGGTATGAACCAGTTTAAAGATGTTTTCTTGGGCAATGCTCAATATAAGTCAAACAGAGTCGCCGACATCCAAAAATGTCTCCGCGTATCAGGAAAACACAACGACCTTGAAGAAGTAGGTCGCGACACTTATCACCACACTATGTTCGAGATGATGGGTAACTGGTCATTTGGTGATTATTTCAAGAAAGAAGCTATCGCTTGGGCATGGGAATTCCTCACAGAAGTATTGAAAATAGACAAGAATAAATTATACGTCACAGTCTTCGGCGGCGACGAAAAAGATAACTTACAAGCTGATAACGAAGCTTTCGAATACTGGAAAGAACATATCGACGAGTCAAGAATCATTTACGGAAGCAAGAAAGACAACTTCTGGGAAATGGGCGACCAAGGTCCTTGCGGTCCATGTTCTGAAATCCACATCGACATCCGTGACGAAGAACAACGCAAGCTCGTCGACGGTAAAGAACTCGTCAACAAAGACAATCCAGAAGTCATTGAGATATGGAACCTCGTTTTTATGCAGTTCAACCGTATGGCTAACGGCAGCCTCGTGAACCTCGCAGCGAAACATATCGACACAGGTATGGGATTTGAGCGTCTCGTCCGCGTCATCCAAAATAAAAAGTCAAACTACGACACCGACGTATTCACTCCTTTAATCGACAAAGTCGCTGAACTCTCAGGCAAGGCTTATGGTAAAGAAGAAATGGTCGACATCGCAATGCGCGTCATCGCCGACCACCTCCGTGCTGTCAGCTTCGCTGTCGCTGACGGTCAGCTCCCTTCAAACAACGGCGCTGGTTATGTAATCCGTCGCGTCTTACGTCGTGCTGTACGTTATGGCTACACATTCTTAGGCTTCACAGAACCATTCGTTTACAGAATTCTCCCTGTTCTCGTTCAAGAAATGGGCGAACAATATCCAGAGTTGAAGTCACAACAAGAACTCGTAGCTAAGGTTATCAAAGAAGAAGAAGCTTCATTCTTGAGAACATTGTCACAAGGTATCCGTCGCTTCGAGTCTTACGTTGAACAAAACCCAGAGTCAAAAATCATCGACGGCGCTTTCGCTTTCGAATTGTTCGACACTTACGGTTTCCCTGTTGACCTCACAAACCTTATGGCAGAAGAAAAAGGTCTCACTGTTGACATGGAAGGTTTTAAGGCAAACCTCGAAGAACAAAAGAACCGTTCTCGCAAGGCAGCTGAGAAATCATCAGGCGACTGGATCGTGGTTGTTGAAGATGACAAAGCAACAGAATTCAAAGGCTATAACGAATTGACAACTACTTCTAAAATCATGCGTTACAGAGAAGTCGTTGCTAAGAATAAGAAACATTACGAAATCGTTTTAGACCAAACTCCTTTCTACGCTGAAATGGGTGGTCAAGTCGGTGACGTCGGTACTCTCACATCAGAAAATGAAGTCGTTAAGGTTTTGAATACAGTTAAAGAAAACGACCTTATCATCCATATCACTGATATGATTCCTCAAGAACCAGAGGCTGACTTCGTCGCAACAATCGATGTTAAGAGAAGAAGAAAAATCGAAGCTAACCACACAACAACTCACTTGATGCACGCTGCATTACGTCAAGTCTTGGGCAATCACGTTGAGCAAAAAGGTTCTTTGGTAAATGACGAAAGACTTCGTTTCGACTTCAGCCATTTCTCAAAGATGACAGACGAAGAAATCAAGCAAGTTGAAAAAATCGTCAACGAAAAGATTAGAGAAGATATTTTAAATAATACATACGAAAATGTTCCTATCGAAGAAGCTAAGAACATGGGTGCTATGGCATTGTTCGGTGAAAAATACGGCGACCATGTGAGAGTCGTTGCTTTCGATAAGGAATATTCAGTCGAGCTTTGCGGCGGTACACATATCGCTTCAACAGGTCGCATCGGTTCGTTCAAGATTTTATCTGAAGGCGCAATCGCTGCTGGCGTACGTCGTATCGAAGCTGTCACAGGCGACGACGTGATGTGTTATCTCGACAATCAATTAGAACAAATCGCTAAGATTAAAGAAATCGTCAAGACATCAGGCGACTTGATTAAGGCAATCGAAAACCTCAGCGCGCAAAATCAGATGTTACAAAAGAAAGTCGAGCAGATGATGCAAGAAAAAGCTGTCGCTGAAGCACGTAATATTTACAACGCAGCTGTTGATTTCGAAGGTCGTAAGTTGGTCGTTGCTCGCGTTGAAGCTGACGTAAATCAGATGAGAACTATCGCTACAGCCGTTAAAGACATCGACGCAGAAGCAATCCTTCTCATGGGCGGTATCTTCGAAGCGAAACCAGCGTTATGCGTTATGATTCCACAGACACTCGTTGACGAACGCAAATGGGATGCTGGAGCGATGATTAGAGAAGCTGCTAAGGAAATCCAAGGCGGTGGCGGCGGTCAGAAGACACTTGCTACAGCTGGCGGCAAGAACGTCGACGGCATCGACAAAGCAATGGAAATCTTGAAATCTAAAATTAACAATTGATAATTAACAATGTAGAGACGCGTCAACGTTACCATAAATAAATCAACGTTGACACGTCTTTTGCTATCGGCAGTCAGCTATCAGCTGTCAGAGTTTGAGTAAACAGTCTTAGTCGATAGTCAGAGTTCTTAAAACTCAAAATCTCAGAATCACAGTAATGCGGTTCTGAGATTTTTTATTCTTCATTTTCAATTTTAACTTTCTCGGTGTCTCAGTGTCTCGGCGTCTTGGTGACTTAAAAAAAGCATACCCAGAGTCTGTTGACTGTTGACCATTGACCATTGACCGTTGGCTGTTGAACCCTGAACCCTGACTCAGACTTATAGACTCATTGACTCATTGACTCATTGACTCAGCAACTTAGTGTCTCGGTGTCTCGGCGTCTCGGTGACTTTTTAAATCATGAATTATGCGTTATGCATTAAAAAAAAGTTTTATATTAGCGGCATCAAACGAAATGTAATGTCAAGTGTAGTTTTAAATAGAGTAGAAGAGAACTTAAGCAAATGTTGCTTATGTAACGCATTGACATACATTATAATTACCCCCCCCCGTTGGCTAAAACCTGCGGTTGACAACGGACAACAGACAACGGACAACAGTCTTCGGGTATGGAGATTGTCGTTGAAAAAGTTGTATTCTGAATTTAATTCACAAAAATCTTATTTAACGAAATTTTACAAAGTGTGGTTTCATGCTTTGCGATGGTGTATTGTGTAATTAACAATTAACAATTGAATGTAATACCTAATAAATAAAATTAAGCATTATGAATCCATTGATTGAAAGTTATCTAAAAGAAAGAGGCTTCGGAAGTATGACTAAAAATGACTTCGAAGTGGCAATTTTTAATGAACTACTGAAAGATGATGAATATAAAGACCTTTCAGATTATAAATTAAGTGTAAAACTTAGGGTTCCTGAGACAAAGATAAAGAGGTTGAGATATGAGGTTAACCTTAAATATTCCAAAGATGAGAATTATACCCAGAAGTTTCTGGATCTTTTGTCAAAGTCGAAGGTTTATAATGAAGGTAAGACTATCAAAATAATCGTCGAGGATAAATCAATACGTCAGTATATAAAAGACAAGATGTATGAAAATAATATGATAATAGATACCAGTTTTAACTCAGATCTGATAATAACAAATATTGATGATTTAAAGGATATTGTGAAATTATTGCTGGGCGAAGAAAAATCTGAGAATGTGGTTGCTAGATATAATAAAGAAGTGACCAAGGATAAAGTAAAGCAAACATTTAAAGAAGTGTTGCTTGAAATACTGAACGGATGTGTTTCAGGTGTAAGTGCTAATATTTTAAAAATCTAACATTATAATAAATAAACACATTATGAAAAAGCTATCATTATTTTTAGTTGCGCTTACGATGATATTATTCTCATGTAAGCCAGAAGTAGAGAAACCGACGGTTGTGACAAAATCTGTTGGAGAGGTTACAAAAACCAGTGCTAAGGTAGTAGGACAGGTTGCTGCAGACGGCGGAGCTGATGTTACCGAACGTGGCGTCTGCTGGAGCACAGATGGAACACCTACAATTTTAGACTATCGCGTAAAAGACGTAGAAGGCGGACTTGGAAGCTATGATGTCGTTTTCACAGACCTCGTGCCAAATACGCAATATTATGTAAGAGCATACGCTACCAACGAAGCTGGTACGGGCTATGGCGATGAAAAGACATTTGTGACAGTGGACCCAGAGGAGCCAGAGGGACCTGAGGACCCAGAAAATCCAGAACAACCTGAAGATCCAGAGAATCCTGAACAACCTGAGGACCCGGAGAATCCAGAGAATCCTGAACAACCAGAACAACCTGAGGACCCAGAGGAACCAGAGGAACCAGAGGACCCAGAAAATCCAGAACAACCTGAGCAACCAGAGGACCCGGAGAATCCAGAGAATCCTGAACAACCAGAACAACCTGAGAACCCAGAAAATCCAGAACAGCCTGTGGGACCTGTTGTTATAACAGCAGAGGTTACAGAAATAGCATTATATTCTGCGAAATGCGGAGGTGGAGTATCAGACGGTGGTGGTGCCGCTGTTGTTGAAAGAGGTGTATGCTGGAATACAAGTGGTAAACCAACAGTTTTTGATTTTCGTGTAAAAGACACAGAAGGCGGACTCGGAACCTATATTTCAAACATTACTGGTTTAGAAAGTAATACTACCTATTACGTAAGAGCATATGCTGTAAATGCAAATGATGCTGCTGGATATGGAGAAGAAGTGAGCTTTACGACATTGGGTCCCACATACGTTGACGTTGACTTAGGTTTAAGCGTGAAATGGGCTACCTGTAATGTTGGAGCAAATGTACCAGAAGAATACGGAGACTATTTTGCATGGGGAGAGACAAGTACAAAGGAAACATACGATGAAGATAACTGCCCAACCAATGGACTTAGTATTTCACAGTTGCAAACGCAAGGATATATAGACGGTGAAGGCAATCTTACAGCGCAATACGATGCAGCCACAGCCAACTGGGGCGGAAGTTGGAGAATGCCTACAAAAAATGAGTTGAACGAATTAATAAACAACTGTACATGGACAAGGGCAATACAGAACGGCGTTAACGGCTATAATGTAGAAGGTCCTAATGGCAACAGCATTTTCCTTCCTCGTGCTGGTTATCGCGACGGGTCATCGCTCTACGGCGCTGGAATCGACGGTCTCTATTGGAGTTCTACGCCTCACGTAAGCGGTAGCAACTACGCGTACGGCCTCCGCTTCTATAGCGACGATCACTACATGGGCGGCTACTACCGTGGCTACGGTCTAAGTGTGCGCCCAGTCTTAGAATAAAAGCGAAGCGCTTGGTTTAATTCATAATTCATAATGCATAATTAGGGTGTTGCTCTGCTAAGAGTGACACCTTTTTTTAATTGAAAACGGAAAGTTGAAAATTGAAAATTGGCTGACAGCGGTCAGCAATTAGCAATTAGCAATTAGCAATTAGCTGTCAGCTTTCAGCAATTAGTTGAAAATTTCAGTTTTCAATTTTCAGTTGCTCACAGCTCCGTAGGAGCGACAGAATCTTTTTTTTCTGTCGTGCCTACGGCACTTTTTATATCATTCCGGTCATGAATGCAGGGGTTTCGTGCTTCGCACTCCACCGCCTGCCTATATTCTGTCGTCACTACGTGACTTTTTGAGTTGAAAACGGAAAGTTCTTAGCTCTTAGTTCTTAGTTCTTAGCTCTTAGTTCAGAATTCAAAAACTCTATAAGTTTCTTAGTCGCTCTTCCTCTGTGTGATATCTCGTTTTTAACTTCCATCGACATCTCAGCGAATGTCTGGTCGAAGCCGTCTGGGAGGAAGATAGGGTCGTAGCCGAAGCCTTTTTCACCGTGTTGTTCTTTGGTGATGACGCCTTCTACTTTACCTTCGAAGAAATGCTGTTCGCCGTTAAGGTTAAGAGCGATTACTGTTCTGAAGCGAGCCTTGCGGTTTTCGACGCCTTCTAGAGCTTCTAAAAGTTTATTAACATTATCTTGGTATGAACAACCTTCGCCAGCGTAGCGGGCTGAATAAACGCCAGGAGCGCCGTCGAGTGCATCTACTTCCAAACCAGTATCGTCAGCGAAACAGTCAATATGGAAATTGTTTGTCACGAAGTCAGCCTTGATTTTAGCGTTGCCGTCTAAAGTGTCAGCGTCTTCAACAATCTCTTCATGACAGTTAATGTCGGTTAAACCGACGATGTCAAAATTCTTTATGATAGCACGGAGCTCTTCTAATTTATGAGCATTGTGTGTTGCAAATACTAATTTTTTCATATTATTTAAGTCAACGGACAACAGACTACAGCCAACAGTCATTGTCCAATTTTTATGTTAATAATTTTATTTTTTTTCAGTATTACAGATGTGGACAAAGTCTGTTGTCCGTTGTCTGTAGACTGTTGTCTTTTAAAGACTCCAATCTATAGGTTTTATATTATTTTTTATAAGGTATTCATTGGTCTTTGAGAAATGCTTACAACCGAAGAAACCACGTGAGGCAGAGAGTGGGGAAGGGTGGACAGTTTTCAGTATGAGGTGCTTGTTGTGGTCGATGAGGTTTTCTTTAGCGATGGCGTAGTTACCCCAGAGGATGAAGACTAGGTTTTCTCTATTATCAGAGAGTGCTTTGATGGCGGCATCGGTGAATCGCTGCCAGCCTATTTTGGCGTGCGATGCAGCAGTATGTGCTCTCACTGTCAAAGATGCGTTGAGCAGTAAAACACCTTCCTTAGCCCATTTCTCCAAGTTGCCATGTGTAGGAATTGGTACTCCCAAGTCCTGATTTAATTCTTTGAAGATGTTTATTAGACTTGGTGGTTTCTGAATATTATCAGGTACGGAGAATGCCAAGCCATG
>JAZOSA010000074.1:0-23242 GCA_045656905.1 Bacteroidales bacterium | reverse complement strand
CAATCGTCAGCAGGAGACATATTTCATTTGTTGATTCCTAAATCTTCTATACGTTTGTCTTGGACTCATTATCGTATAATTTTACAAGAATCAGATACTGAGGCTCGCGCTTGGTATGAAAATGAAGCTGCTAATGAGATGTGGGGAACTAGAACTTTGCAAAGAAATGTTAGTACGCAATATTATCATCGTTTGTTGAAATCTCAGAATAAAGAAGTTGTTCGTAATGAAATGAAAGAGAAAACTTCATCTTTACAAGATAAATTGGAGTATCTCAAAAATCCAGTAATAGCGGAGTTTCTTGGCTTTAAAAATAATCCTGATTATACGGAAAGTACCTTGGAAAAAGGCATCATCGACCATTTGATACCTTTTCTTATGGAGTTGGGAAAAGGATTTGCTTTCGTTGATAGACAAAAACATATTCATACAGAAAAGCAGGATTATTACATTGATTTGGTGTTCTATAATTATCATTTACAATGTTTTGTTTTGGTTGATCTTAAAACGACAAAGTTGAGCTATCAAGATGTTGGACAAATGGATATGTATGTAAAGATGTATGATGAATTGATACGTCCCGAAGGACATAATCCTACAATAGGTATATTGCTTTGTGCGGATACCGATGAGGATGTTGCTCATTATTCTGTTCTGAATGGTAGTGACCAGCTTTATGCCGCAAAATATCTGACGTTTTTGCCGACAAAAGAAGAGCTTCGTCGTGAGATAGAACAACAAAAAGAATTTTATCGCTTAAAATGTAAAAGTGGAATTGATTGTTGATATAAAAAGTTTAAATTTGTAGACTCAGACGCTGAACTCAGACGCTGACTTATAGACTTATGGACTTATAGACTCATAGACTTGGAAAACCTATTACAGTAAAATATTAACCAATAAAAAATAAACCATGAAAAAGCTATCCTTATTCTTAGTTGCGCTTACGATGGTGTTAGTGTCATGTAAGCCAGAACAACCAAAAGTTGTGACGACAGAGGTTACAGAAATAACAGTGAACTCAGCGGTATGCGGAGGTGGTGTGTCAGACGGAGGTGGTGCTGCTATTGTAGAAAGAGGATTTTGTTGGAACACAGAAAGAAAACCTACAGTTTTAGATTTCTGTGTAAAAGATACAGAAAGTGGACTAGGAAGCTTTACATTAAATATCCCAAATCTCGCTCCCAATACTCAATACCACATAAGAACATATGCTGTAAATGCAAATGGTGTTGCAGGCTACGGCGAGGAAAAGAGTTTTACTACTTTGAATCCTGATTATGTTTATGTTTATGTTGAAACAGGAAAGATTAACGGCTACGCATACGTTGACCTTGGTTTAAGCGTAAAATGGGCTGCATGTAATGTTGGAGCTAATTCTCCTGAAGAATACGGCAACTATTACGCATGGGGAGAAGTAGTGACAAAAACAGACTACAGTTCATCCAACTGTCCAACTAGCGGACTTACTACATCACAGTTGCGAGCACAAGGCTATATAGACGGAGAAGGTAATTTAACAGCGCAATACGATGCAGCATGTGTCAACTGGGGCGGAAAATGGAGAATGCCTACAAAAGCAGAGATGCAAGAATTGGAAGATAAATGCACTTGGACATGGACGATACAGAATGGTGTTAAAGGCTATAAGGTTACAGGCCCTAACGGCAATTCTATCTTCCTTCCTGCTGCGGGCTTCCGTTACGGGTCTTCGCTCTACAAAGCTGGAAGCTGCGGTAGCTATTGGAGTTCGACGCCTGACGAGGACGACCTCATCGCGTACAGCCTCGACTTATATAGCGACTATCACGACATGCACTACAGCAGCCGTGACGTCGGTCTATCAGTGCGCTCTATTTTAGAATAAAAGCGAAGCGCTTGGTTTAATGCATAATTCATAATGCATAATTGGGGTGTTGCTCTGGTAAGGGTGACACCTTTTTTTAATTGAAAATTGAGAATATTGTAGAGACGCGTCAATGTTATCCTGCAAAAATAAACACACATTGACACGTCTTATGGAAATTGAGAATGTGTTGTTGTTTTTGAGACGTGTCAATGCGTTTTATAGCATGTCGCATTGACGCGTCTCTACAGGGGACTAGAATGTCGTATGAGAAAGAAACGAATTCTGATGTATCTTGTCGTTTTGGAATTGGGAAATGTCAAAACGAATCTTTTAATTTAGGACGCAACAAGCCACGTTTCTACAACTCCTCATTAAAAATCTGTTGTCTTTAAAAAAGTTCAAAAGCCAATAGCCTTAGTTCAAAAAAATCTTTGGTCTTTAGCCTTTAGCCTTTAGCCAAAATCATTATCTTTGTAAAAAATATATCTATGAAAATCTTAGTGACATACGCTTTTGATGAGGAAATAATTCCTTTTGAATTACAAGGTGTTGATATTACGTTCCTTAGGACTGGAATGGGTAAGGTGCTCTCGGCTTTTAACTTGACGAAGGCTCTTTGTGAAGACAAATACGACTTCGTCGTTAATGTCGGTACTGCCGGCACTCTCAATCATAATGTCGGCGATATTTTCGTATGTCATCGTTTTGTGGATAGAGACTTGGAAAAAATCGTCCTTCCTCATGTGTGTTCTGATATTTCATTTCCTGAGAAAGTCGGAATTGATGTCATTGATAGATATGAGAAAGTCGGCGTCAGCAACACTGGCGACAGCTTCGTGACAGAAGTGGGCAATTTCACTGGTGATGTCATCGACATGGAGGCTTTCGCTCAGGCTCATGTGTGTAAGCTGATGGACGTGAATTTCGTCGCTGTGAAATATATAACCGACATCATCGGTCAGAATTCAAGAGAGGTTTGGTTGGACAAGCTTCGTGACGCTCGCGAGGCATTAAAAGAATTTTTCGCATGAACTTATTAGATTGGCTTCCGATAACAAAGAAAGAGACTGACTTACGCAAATGGGACGAAGTCGATGTCGTGATAATCACTGGCGACGCATACGTTGACCATCCTGCTTTCGGCGCTGCTGTGATAGGTCGCGTCCTTGAACATCACGGCTACAAGGTGGCACTGATTCCGCAGCCTAACTGGCGCGACGACCTCCGCGACTTCAAGAAGTTCGGCAAACCGCGTCTTTTCTTCGGCATCTCCGCCGGCGCCATGGACTCGATGGTGAACCATTACACTGCTAACAAGCGCCTGCGCTCAAACGACGCCTACACCCCAGGCGGCGAAGCAGGCTTCCGTCCTGACTACGCGACGATAACATATTCCAACATACTGAAAAAATTATATCCAGATGTTCCAGTCGTGATCGGCGGCATCGAGGCTTCTCTGCGAAGAGTGACGCATTACGACTACTGGGCTGACGAGTTGAAACCTACTATCATGCTCGACTCAAAAGCCGACCTCGGCGTCTATGGCATGGGCGAACTTGCTATCGTAGAAATAGCTAAGGCTTTAGATGAAGGCAAGAAGATAAATGAGATAACGAATATTCCTCAGACATTTTTCCTTAAGAAAAAATCTGTAGGGACGCGACTCGTCGCGTCCGAATGGAACGACTTGCGTCTCGTTTCTCATGAGGAATGTCTGAAAGATAAGAAAGCGTATGCTTCTAACTTCAAAAACGTTGAGATAGAATCTAATAAGAAAAAAGCTAATCGTCTGCTTCAAGATGTAGGCGATTATACCTTATATATTAATCCTCCTTATCCTACGATGACGGAGGCTCAAATCGACGCTTCTTTCGATTTGCCTTACACTCGTCTGCCGCATCCTAAGTATGCGAAACGTGGCGTGATTCCGGCTTACGAGATGATTCGTCATTCTGTTAACATTCATCGCGGCTGTTTCGGTGGCTGTGCCTTCTGTACTATTTCGGCGCATCAGGGAAAATTTGTGGCATCACGTAGCAAGGCTTCTATCATGAAGGAAGTGAAGCAGGTCACGGAAATGGAAGACTTCAAAGGTTATATATCCGACCTCGGCGGTCCTTCAGCAAATATGTATCGCATGAAGGGAAAAGACGAGAGTCTTTGCGAGAAATGTATTCGTCCGACTTGCATACAGCCTAACGTTTGTAAGAACTTAGACACGAATCACCATCCATTGATTGAATTATATAAGGAAGTGGATAAGTTGCCTAAGGTGAAAAAAGCGACTATCGGTTCTGGCATTCGTTATGACTTGTTCTTGACAAATGAAGACCCTTCGGGAAAATTAGGTTACGATGAATATTTCGAACAACTGATGAAACGTCATGTGAGCGGTCGTTTGAAAGTCGCTCCTGAACATTCCAGCGACGAGGTTTTGAGACTTATGCGTAAGCCGTCGTTCAATCTCTTCGTTAAATTGAAAAAGAAATTCGATAAGGTAAATGAGAAATATCGTCTCAACCAACAGTTGATACCTTATTTTATATCAAGTCATCCAGCATGTACTTTGACCGATATGGCAGAACTTGCGGTCAAGACAAAAGAACTTGGATATAAGTTGGAGCAGGTTCAGGACTTCACTCCGACACCGATGACTTTAGCGACGGAGATTTATTATTCTGGTTATGACCCTTATAGTTTGAAACCTATTTTCGTTGCGAAGACAAAGCAAGAGAAATTAGACCAGCAGAGATTTTTCTTCTGGTACAAACCTGAGAACCGTCAGTATGTGAAAAACGCCCTGCGTAAAATAGGCAAGGCGTTATGGATTGATAAACTATTTAGATGAAGTTTATATAAGTCAATAAGTCGATAAGTCAATAAGTCAATAAGTCAATAAGTTCTTGCTCATAGTCTTATAGACTCATAGACTTATTCTAAGACCAATCTGAATCCGGTGTTATAGTCGCGGTAGTGGATACCTTGTTTGTAGCGTGCTGTCACTCTTGCTTGTTGAGCTTTGTTGTTCCAGCTGCCGCCGCGGAAGACTTTAAGACCTTCGTTATAAGCTTCGCCTACAGGATTTGTTACAGCGTCTGCTGTGTAGTCATAGTACCAGTCTTGGCACATTTCCCAGACATTACCGCTCATGTCGTAGAGGCCCAATGTGTTAGGTGTTTTCTTTCCGACTTCTGAACATTTGTTGATGTTGTAGATGCTGTTTTCTGTATAAACCCATGCGTATTCGAGTACGTTGCCGCCGCCAGCGTATAATGAGTAATATGTATCTTTACCGCCTCTTGCTGCGTATTCCCATTGAGCTTCTGTTGGAAGAGCGAAGTTCAATCCTGTGCATTCGTTTAATTTGCTGATGAAAGTCTCAACTTCTTTGAAAGTGATTCTGTAAGCGGGGTAGTTATCGCCTTTGCCGAATCTGTCTTCCCATTGGTCAAATTCGTCTTTTTTGTCATTATGTTTGCCCATGACAGCTTTCCAAAGTGCTTGTGTCACTTCGTATTTGTTGATGTGAAATTCGCTTAATGTCACTTCGTGAACTGGAGATTCCCAGCTTGTGGCATTTTCGTCGTAGTTGTAGTATTCGACTGAATCTTTTTGTGCGCCCATGTAGAAAGTGCCAGCTTCGACTTTTACCATATTGGAAATCATGTCTTTGATGACGCCTTGTTCATTCTTGTTCAAATCGCCAGACCAGTTGATGTCAAAACCGTTGACAGTTTCAGTTCCTGTATTGCCGTTGTTGCATGATTGTAATGCTAAAATGCAACATAAAATTACTAATAATTTTTTCATAATATTATGATAATAAATGATTTAATACTAAAACGAAAAGATGACATTATAAAATTACGGCATCTTATATTTCGGTTGTAAAGATAATTATTTTTCTAATAGGTGTAACTTTAACAAAAAATAAAATATTGTCTAAAATTTGCCCTTTCATCATTTCTCTTTCATTATCTTTGCATATAAAATCATTAGAGATGAAGAAACTGTTTTATATCGACGCTTGCTTGAGAAATGGTTCCAATACCAAGAAGATAGCTGATGCAATTATTGGTAAATTATCTGAAAAATATGAAATAGAAACTGTCAGATTATCAGAATGTTCTTTTCCTGTTGTGAAAAATGATATTTTAAACGAAAGGAATAATGGATATGTTCCGGAGGAATATGTGACGATGGCAAGGAAACTCGCTGTTGCTGACCGACTTGTGATTGCGTCTCCTTTCTGGGATATGAGTTTTCCAAGTGCGCTGAAAGTATTTTTTGAGAATATGTCGCTCTTCAATGTGACTTTCGCAAGTACAGATAAAGAATGTTACGGTTTATGCAAAGCAGAAAAGGTGCTTTATGTCACGACGAGAGGTATGAATATCAGCACGGGAGACGACTTGGAGCAAGCGACGCCTTATATCAAAGCGCTGAGCAAACTCTGGGGACTCGGCGAATTGCACGTCATTTCTGCGCAAAACATGGATTACAGCACTGACGAACAGAAAGAGGAGAAAGTGCAGAATGCTATAGTAGAAGGATTGAAATTGTGTGAAGAATTTTAGTTGTTGAAAAAGGGACAATGACTGTTGTCCGTTGTCCGTTGACTTATATGGATAAAGAAACTGCTCTGAAAAAAATGATTCATTATTGCGACTATCAAGACCGTTGCAAGAAGGAAATTTTCACAAAACTTGACACTTTTGAACTTGATGATAATGACAGAGATTTCATCATTGATTTTCTTCAAGAAGAAGGATTTATCAACGATGAGCGTTATTGTCGTTCTTTCGTGAAAGGTAAGCTGAATCTGAAAAAATGGGGCGTCAATAAAATCAAACTTTCTTTGATAACAAAAGGCGTCGACAAAGAAATTATTGACGAAGTCCTTTCTGAAATAGACCAAGATTCTTATAAAGAAGAACTTGTCAATCTTTTGAAAAATAAGAAGATAAACGAAGATGACCCTTACAAGCGCAAGGCGAAGCTGATACGATACGCCGTCGGAAAAGGATATTCGCTTTCGATGGTGATGGAAATAGTTAATGGCAATGAGCAGTGAGCAACGAGCAATGAGCTCATTTCTCAACGCTCGTAGCTCGAGGCATAAAAAATACTTGTGTTTTTGAGGAATAATCTATAAATTCGCAAAGATTTTACTAACTAAAACTTTGTATCATGTTAAATAAATTATTCGGTTTTGATTCAAAAAAGCACAATGTTCGTACTGAGATTGTTGCTGGTATCACGACTTTCCTTACAATGTCGTACATCCTTGCAGTGAATCCTTCGATGTTTGGTCTTCTTGAAGGTATGCCTGCTGGTGCGGTGTTCACGACTACAGCGCTCGCCGCAGTGATTGGCACTTTGGCGATGGCTTTGTTTGCAAAACTGCCTTTCGGTCTTGCGCCGGGAATGGGACTCAATGCATTCTTCGTTTTCTCGGTCTGCATGGGAATGGGTTATTCGTGGCAGTTCGCTTTGACAGCGGTATTCATTGAAGGTCTCATATTTATCTTATTGACAGTGACTAATATTCGTGAAGCTATTGTCAATGCTATCCCAAAGAATCTGCGTTATGCAGTGGGCGGCGGCATCGGACTTTTTATTGCTTTTATCGGAATGCAGAACGCCGGCATCATCGTTAAAGATGACGCAACTATTGTGGCTCTCGGTGATATCACTTCCGGCACGGCATTGCTCGCGATGATAGGCCTCGTAATCACTGGCGTTCTTTACGCCCTTAATGTAAAAGGAGCGATGCTCATCGGAATCCTTGCAACAACAGTCATCGGCATTCCAATGGGAATCACGGAGTTTAAAGGCGTAGTATCGACACCAGAATCAATAGAACCTATTTTCTGTAAGTTTGAATGGAATAACATCTTTACTCTTGATATGCTTGTCGTGGTGTTTACCTTCCTTTTCATTGATATGTTCGACACTATCGGAACGCTTATCGGTGTCAGCACAAAGGCTAATATGGTCGATGAAAACGGACGTATCCCTAATCTGAAACAAGCATTTATGGCTGATGCTATCGCCACTACAGCAGGTGCGCTTCTTGGTACTTCAACAACAACGACATATGTCGAAAGTGCAGCCGGTGTGGCACAAGGCGGCCGTACTGGTCTCACTGCGTTTTCTATAGCATGTTGTTTTGCAATAGCATTGTTCTTCTCACCATTGTTCCTCTCGGTTCCAGCAGCGGCAACTGCTCCAGTTCTTATTCTCGTCGGTATGCTTATGATGGAACCTGTCAGAAACATCGACTTCGATGACGCTACAGAAGCAATCCCAAGTTTCATTTGCTTGGTTATGATGCCTCTCGCTTATTCAATCTCAGCAGGTATCCTCCTCGGTATGATCGCTTACGTCGTTATCAATGTGTGTTGCGGTAAGTTCAAGAAGATAACTCCTACAATGTATATTCTTGCAATATTGTTTATTCTGAAATACATCTTTATATAGACTAAAGGCTAAGGACAAAGGTCTAAAGGATTAGAGAGCTGCTATGATTTGGCAGCTCTTTTTTTTGATTGTTTTTCAATTTTTTATTTTATTTATTTATTATTTTTGTGTTGTATTAACCTTTAAAATTAAAAACTATGAAAAAGCTATCTTTGTTTTTAGTTGCGATTGTTTGCGTTTTAGTGTCGTGTAAACCTGATCCAGAACCAGAAAAACCGACAGTAATGACAAAATCTGTTGAAAATGTTACAGAAACTACAGTACACTGTTTATATGAAATCGTTTCAATAGGAAGTTGTGAATATCTTGAATCAAGTGGTGTGTGTTGGGGAACATCTCAAAATCCAACTATAAATGATAATTACAAGGAGGGTTATTATGGTAGCTGCATTATTTATGATCTTTCTCCTAATACAACATATTATGTCAGGGCATGTGCTACTAATGTTGTTGGTACAAGTTATGGCGAAGAAATATGCTTTACGACAAGGAAGGATTTTGGATATTCTGATGGAGAAATAAATGGACATGCCTATGTCGACTTAGGTTTGTCAAGCGGATTGAAGTGGGCTACATGTAATCTTGGTGCGAATTCTTGCGAAGAAAGAGGTGTCGCTTATAGATGGGGATCCATAACTGAAAATGGGGAATATTATAGTGAGATGGAAGATATTTCAGGTAATATTCAGTATGACGCAGCGACGTCTAACTGGGGTGCGTCATGGAGAATGCCTTCTGAATCGGAATTTAAAGAATTGATAGATGAATGTGAATGTAGTTTGGTGTTTGAAAATGGAATTAAGGGATATAAATTTGCAGGTGTTAATGGTGCTAGTATTTTCCTCCCTGTTAATGAGGGAATAATGGATCTTAGTTGTTATTGGACATCAACTCCACAGGATGATGAATACGTAAGGTGTTTGATGTTTGCTGATTCTTACGATTATATTAAGATAGGAGGTGCAGGCCCTGGTTTTAGATTTTGTATTCGCCCAGTTTCTGAATAAGATTGATTTTAAACATATGATGAGCTCTTTTTTTATAAAAAACTGTTGTCTGTTGTCTGTTGTCCGTTGACTTTTTCTTATCTTTGCAAATCAATAATTTTTAATCTCAATATTAATGGTAACAATAGAAAACTGCAAAGAGTTAAGTAAGAGGATTGAATCCTTGAGGAGGTATCTTTGACATCGACGGTAAGTTGATGCAGATTAAAGAATTAGACGAACAAACCAATGCCGACGGTTTCTGGGACGACCCTAAAAACGGCAAGATTATCATGCGTAAGATGCGCGACGTCAAGAGCTGGGTGACAGCTTATGACGACATCGTGAAAGCTAATGAAGATCTCGGCGTGTTGTTCGATTTCGCTAAAGAAGGCGAAGCAGAAGAGGAAGAAGTTGATAAACAATATGAAGAGACAGTGCGTCTCGTTGAAGAACTCGAGTTCAGAAATATGCTTCACGAAGAAGCTGACCAGATGAGCTGCGTGCTTAAAATCAACTCGGGTGCTGGCGGTACAGAGTCGCAGGACTGGGCACAGATGCTCATGCGTATGTATCTCCGCTATGCAGAATCTCATGGTTATAAGGTAAGAATAAGCAACTTAATCGACGGTGACGAAGCTGGTATCAAGACTGTCACAATGGAAATCGACGGCGATTATGCTTACGGTTATCTCAAAGGTGAAAACGGCGTGCATCGTCTCGTCCGCGTATCTCCTTACAACGCACAAGGCAAGCGTATGACATCGTTCAGCTCTGTCTTCGTAACGCCACTCGTCGACGATTCTATCGAAGTCGTCATCGACCCTTCAAAAATCTCTTGGGATACATTCCGTAGCGGTGGAGCAGGCGGACAAAACGTTAACAAAGTCGAGTCAGGCGTGCGTCTCCGTTATCAATATAAAGACCCTTACACAGGCGAAGAAGAAGAAATCCTCATCGAAAATACTGAGAGCCGCGACCAACCTAAGAACAGAGAAAACGCTATGCGTCTCTTGAAATCTCAACTCTATGATAAAGAACTTCAACATCGTATGGAAGAGAAGAACAAGATTGAAGCCGGCAAGAAAAAAATCGAATGGGGTTCACAAATCAGAAGCTACGTCTTCGACGACCGCCGTGTGAAAGACCACAGAACAAACTTCCAGTCAAGCAACGTACAAGGCGTGATGGACGGTAAGATAGATGAATTCATCAAAGCATATCTGATGGAATTCGGACAACAAAGTTAATTAAAGTTTAGAGTGTAAAGTTTAGAGTGTAGAGTAGTTGAATGTTTGTATAAATTCAAAGACTCTACACTTTATTCTATAAGCTCTACACTCTACACTATAAACTCTACACTAAAATGATAACATTCTCAATAGCAATAGTCATTCTCGTCTTGGGATATTTCATCTACGGAAGATATATCAGCCGTATGTTCGGCGTTGACGAGAAGCGCGCCACTCCAGCAGTGACGAAAAACGACGGTGTCGACTATATCGTGATGCCGACGTGGAAAATCTTTATGATACAGTTCCTTAACATCGCGGGACTCGGTCCTATCTTCGGAGCCATCATGGGCGCGAAGTTCGGAACGTCATCGTACCTGTGGATTGTATTCGGAACTATATTCGCGGGTGCCGTCCATGACTATCTTTCAGGAATGGTGTCGCTGCGTAACGACGGCGCCAGTCTCCCTCAGATAGTAGGAAAATATCTCGGAAAGAGAACAGAGAAAGTGATGATTATCTTTACCTTATTATTGATGGTGCTCGTCGTCGCTGTCTTCGTTCTCCAGCCAGCGCAACTCATCGCAGGCATGACGCCAACGGGTCTCGATGTTTATTTCTGGGTCGTGGTGATATTCGCTTATTATCTCATCGCAACGATTTTGCCTATTGATAAAGTCATTGGAAACGTATATCCTTTATTCGGCGGAGCTTTGATGTTCATGGCGATAGGAATTCTTGTCGTTCTTTTCATCAAACAGCCTGCGTTGCCAGAGATGTGGAACGGATTCGGAACTAAATATGAAGCCGGACCGATATTCCCTATGATGTTCATCTCGATAGCATGTGGCGCCATCAGCGGATTCCATGCCACGCAGTCGCCTCTTATGGCGCGTTGTCTTAAAAATGAAAGACACGGAAAACCTGTGTTTTACGGTGCTATGGTCGTGGAAGGCATCGTCGCTTTGATATGGGCAGCCGCCGCAACAGCATTCTTCCAAGAACATGGAACCGACTTCACGGCGGCTCAAGTCGTCGACTTCATCTGTAAGGACTGGCTCGGTGCTCTAGGCGGAATCCTCGCAGTGCTCGGCGTCATTGCAGCACCAATCACTTCCGGCGATACCGCAATGCGCTCGGCACGACTCATACTCGCCGATATGCTACACATGGAACAGAAAAGCATTTCGAAACGACTGTTGCTCTGCGCTCCTTTGTTCGTGGCATCATTAGGCTTGCTCATCTTCAGTATTTTAAATGCCAACGGATTCACGATAATATGGCGTTATTTCTCATGGTGCAACCAGACATTGTCGGTGTTCACACTTTGGGCAATAACGGTTTATCTCGTCCTTGAAAAGAAAAACTACTTCGTGACCTTGTTGCCTGCACTATTCATGACATGCGTCGTCACGACATACATCTGCATCGCTCCGGAAGGATTCCAAATCATGCCGACAATCTCTTATGTTATTGGCGGTGCCTTTACATTAGTAGCGATGTTTCTTTTCGCAAAATGGAAAAATGGTTTGAAGTTTAATGCTTAAAGTTTAAGATTCAAAGTTCAAAATTGTGCATTATGAATTATGAATTATGCATTAACGACAATGTCAAGGATTTTATAAAAAAGCATCTGAATGACGATGTCAACAAATTAGCCTTGTCAAAATTCCCGGAAGAAATTGACAAGCAGTTTGTCATCCGACAGATTCAGGCGCGACAAGTTCTGAGTAAGAAACTGCCGTCGTGGGCGGAAAGCGACGAACTTGTCTTTCCTAAGAAACTGTCGCTGGAACAATGCTCTTCTGAACTCACTGCGAAATATAAAGCTTTATTGTTGTCCGCGAATCCTCACGAATCAACACGAATGATTAGTGCCGATTCGTGCATATTAGTGGACGAAAAAGAAATCCGTGTAAATCCGTGCAGATCCGTGGAGAAAAATGGAATCCTAGTAGACCTCACAGGCGGCATGGGCGTCGACACGTCTTTTCTTTCAGATAATTTTGACAAGACGTATTACGTTGAGATGCAGGAAGAATTATGTGATATTGCACGACATAACTTCAAGATTCTTAACAAAAATATTGAAGTCGTCAACGACAACGCTGAGCATTTCCTGACGACATGCGGTGAAGTCGACTGCATCTATCTTGACCCAGCACGTCGCGATGAATATGGTCGCAAGATGGTCTCGCTTCACGACTGCTCCCCTGATGTGGCTGAACTGCAAGATGTTCTATTCGAGAAAGCGAAGACTGTCATGGTGAAACTTTCTCCTATGCTCGACATAGATATCGTCAAGAAAGAGTTAAAAAACATTAAGGAAATTCATATCGTTGCAGTGAAAAACGAGTGTAAGGAAATACTTGTTATTTTGGGTCAACAGACAACGGACAACGGTCAACAGTCTTCGTCCATAGCTCACGGCTCACAGCTCATAGCAACGGATTTACGCGAAAACTGGAACTTTTCTTTCACTGAAGACGAGGAACAGAATGCTGAATGGACCTTGGCGGATAAGGTCGGAAGGTATCTCTACGAACCGGGCGCCGCTTTTATGAAAGCCGGATGCTTCAAGCTTTTGTCGCAAAAATATAATCTGGATAAACTGCATAGAAACAGTCATCTCTACACTTCTGATGTGTTGGTTCCAGATTTCCCAGGAAGAATATTTGAAGTCATTAATGTCGTTCCTTTTGATAAGAAGGCGAAGAAAGAAATCACTTCGAGATGTCAACAGACAACAGACAACGGACAACAGACTTTATCTGAAGATTCCTCAGCAACTCAGCAACTTAGCAACTCAGCAACTTTAAAAAAAGCAAGTGTTGCTACACGTAATTTCCCATTATCAGCTGAAGAGTTAAAAAAGAACTTAGGTCTGCAAGACGGCGGCGATTTCTATATCTTCGGAACCACGATGAAAGGCGAGAAGAAGGTCGTTGTTCTGGCAAAGAAAGTCTGAACTCTGAACTCTGAACACTGACACTGAACACTGACACTGATTCAACGACCGCAGATACGGTTTTTGGCTCTTTATTTTTTTAGCTATCAGCAGTCAGTGTCAGAGTTCAGAGTTCAGAGTTCAGTGTCCTTGGTGATTCGGTGTTTTATTTTGGGCGTTCCGCTTCGCGTCGGGCTTTCCGCTATATCTTTGCTCGCTTTCTGTTTTCTCCTCGCTCAAAAAATCTTGTTGTCTGTTGTCCGTTGTCTTAAAATGCTCGCAAAGGATGCCGCTCCAATCCCTAACGCACTGGGGCGATTGGCACCAAACTGCGGTCTTTGAACAAGGTCGCTACCGAACTCATTGCCTTCGACAGGCTCGGGCACCGTCTTTTGCTCATAGCTCACAGCTCACAGCAAAAAAAATCTTTTGTCTTTCGTCTTTAGCCTTTAGTCTTTTTGTATATTTGTACGTTTTAATAAAAATTAACAAATGGCTCAGAAACCTTCAATACCGAAAGGAACTCGTGACTTCTTGCCAGATGTCATGGTTCGTCGTAATTATATTTTCGATACTATAAAAGGCGTTTTTAAACGTTTTGGTTTTCAACCTATTGAGACTCCTTCTATGGAGAACCTCTCAACTCTCCTCGGCAAATACGGAGAAGAAGGCGATAAACTTTTATTCAGAATACTCAACTCTGGCGACTTTATGTCGGGCGTGCAGCAGAATGGCGAACCTCTTCAAGCAGAGAAAATCGCAGGCAAGATTTGCGAAAAAGGTCTCCGTTATGACCTCACTGTGCCTTTCGCTCGTTTCGTGGTGCAGTACCGCGACCAGATAGCATTCCCGTTCCGTCGCTATCAGATTCAGCCTGTATGGCGCGCCGACCGTCCTCAGAAAGGTCGCTACCGTGAATTCTATCAATGCGACGTCGACATCGTCGGAAGCAACTCAATACTCAACGAGGCTGAACTCGTACAAATCGTTGATGAGGTTTTCAACGCATTGAAAATAAACGTAGTCTTAAAGATAAACAACAGAAAAGTCCTCGCTGGTATAGCAGAATACATCGGCAAACCTGACGCTCTCGTCGACATCACTGTCGCTATCGACAAACTCGATAAGATCGGCATAGATGCTGTCAACGCAGAACTCGCACAAAAAGGCTTGGACGCAACAGCAATAGAAAAATTACAGCCAATTCTCTTCATGAAAGGCGACGCTCGCGAGAAATTCGCACAACTTAAATCATTGATGAGCGGCATCGAAGTGGGAGAGAAGGGCATCGAAGAACTCGAGACATTATTCGACTACATCGACGATATGAATGTCGGCATCGAATATGAACTCGACCTCACTCTCGCTCGTGGCTTGAATTATTACACTGGCGCAATCTTTGAAGTCAAGGCTAAAGACGTGGCTATGGGCAGCATCTCAGGCGGCGGTCGTTACGACAACCTCACTGGCATCTTCGGACTCCAAGGCGTCTCTGGCGTCGGCATCAGCTTCGGCGCTGACCGCATCTACGACGTTCTCACTGAGTTGAATCTCTTCCCAGAAAAGAACGGCGACATCACTGAAGTCATCTTCCTTAACTTCGGTCCAAAAGAAGAACGCTACTGCCTACCTTATCTTCAACAACTTAGAAGAAACGGCATCAACGCAGAAATATATCCTGACGCAGCAAAACTTCAGAAACAAATGAAATACGCCGACCAACGCGGAATTCCTGTAGTAGTAATGGCTGGCGAAGACGAGATGAATAACAAGACATTCACCGTCAAATTCATGAAAGAAGGAAGACAGGAAAAAATTGCAGCAGAAAATTTAATCGAAATAATCAAATAAAATTTTACATATGAACACACATTATATTTCAGCAGAAACATTAACATTTGAAAGAGTTAATGAGATTATCACAAAAGGTTACAAACTCGCTTTGTCAGAAGACGCTAAGAATCGTATCCAAAAATGCCGCGACTATTTAGACAAGAAAATGGAGACACAGACAACTCCAATCTATGGTATCACAACAGGTTTCGGTTCATTGTGCAACCACAGCATCTCTAAAGAAGACCTCAGCACTCTTCAAAAGAACCTCGTGATGTCACACGCTTGCGGTACAGGCGAATTCGTGCCAAAAGAAATCATCCGTATCATGATTTTGTTAAAAGTCCAAAGCTTGTCATACGGTAACTCTGGCGTTCAAGTTGTTACAGTACAACGTCTTATCGATTTCTTCAACAACGACGTTCTTCCTGTAGTTTACAACCAAGGTTCACTCGGTGCATCAGGCGACTTGGCTCCATTGGCAAACTTGATGTTACCTTTACTCGGTTTAGGCGAAGTACATTACAAAGGCGAAATCGTTCCTGCTGAAGTAGTCATGAAAGAATTCGGTTGGGAACCTATCACACTTCAATCAAAAGAAGGTTTGGCACTTCTCAACGGTACACAATTCATGAGCTCATACGGTACATACGTATTGCTCAAGGCTTTCCGTCTCTCATATCTCGCCGATCTCATCGGTGCTGTTTCATTAGACGCTTTCGACGGTCGCATCGAACCATTCTTCGACCAAGTACATCAAATCCGTCATCACGAAGGACAAATCAAGACAGCTGAGAGATTCCGTAACTTATTAAAAGGCAGCGAATTGATTGCACGCGAAAAGAAACACGTACAAGACCCTTATTCATTCCGTTGCATCCCACAAGTACACGGCGCATCAAAAGATGCTATCAAATATGTTGCTTCAGTATTTATGAATGAAATCAATGCTGTTACCGATAACCCAACAATTTTCCCAGACGAAGATTTAGTCATCTCAGCAGGTAACTTCCACGGTCAGCCACTCGCTATCACATTGGATTTCTTGGCAATAGCAATGGCAGAACTCGGCAACATCAGTGAAAGAAGAGTTTACCAACTCATCGGTGGCAAACGCGAACTTCCTTCATTCTTGGTAGCAGAACCAGGTCTCAACTCAGGTTTCATGATTCCTCAATACGCAGCAGCTTCAATCGTAAGCCAAAGCAAACAACTCTGCGCACCAGCATCAGTCGACAGCATCGAATCATCACAAGGTCAAGAAGACCACGTAAGTATGGGTGCTAACGCAGCAACAAAAGCATTGCGCGTAGCTGACAACTTGGAAAGAGTTCTCGCAATCGAATTATTCAACGCAGCACAAGCATTAGATTTCAGAAGACCTTTGAAATCATCAGAAGCTATCGAAGCATTCGTGGCAGAATATCGCAAACACGTTGAATTCGTTAAGACTGACAAAGTTATGTACACAGAAATAGCTAAGTCAGTGAACTTCCTACAACAATACGAAGTTAATATTTAAGTCACCAAGTCACCAAGACACCGAGACACCAAGTTCAGAGTCTTTCTTAGAGACTCGGTGACTTGGCGTCTTAGTGACTTAAAATAAAGAAACATGGAATATCAAGAAGATTACAATTTAGAAGAACAGCAAGAACCTGCGAAAAGACCGGAAATGTTGACGGTTTTATGTATCTTGTCATTCCTCAATGCTGTTTATAATGGCATTTTCAATTTCTTTTCTTTTGCGTTCTACGATTCCTTCCGTACTATGTTTGAACAGATGAGCAAAGGCGAAGGAATGTTTGAGGGAATGGAAGAGCAGTTGGACGGTATGGAAACGATGTTACAAGCGTCGTTGTTGGCATTTTCCGTCGGAAAAGGATATTATCTTTTCAAGATGCTTTTGTTTGTGGCTTCATTTGTTGGAGTCTTGATGATGTGGAAATTACAGAAAAAAGGATTCCACGTATATACCATCGCTCAGTTTCTGATGCTCATCGTGACCTCTGTCTTCGTGACAAGCAAAATTGACGGCGGATTCCCATTCGGACCAATATTCTGGACAGCATTGTTTGTATTTATGTATTATCCACATTATAAAAATGTAATGAAATAATGGCGAAGAAGAAACAGGATATAACGGATATTTTTGTCAAGCATAGGAAACTGACTCTAGGCGTGAAGCTTGTCAGCACCTTTGCCTTTACATATTATCTGATATATTTCATTCTTCTTACCGTCTTCGGAATTTATTACAGAAACGTCTACGATCCTTCCTATTCCGGAGAGACATTGTTTCAAACGATGTTGATGTCGGCGATACTTTGGTTTATAGTCGGAATGCTGGTGGTAAGTTTGATTCTGTTGTTCAGAAGAAGACGTTACGGAAAATTCCTGTTTATGATTTTTACGGTTATACTGCTTGTCTATCAGTTGGCTACTGCAGAAAATCATATATGGTCTATTTATTTTATCGAACTTATGATGGTACTTGTGATGGCGCCATTGAAAGTGTTTGTCACTATCAACAAGACAATCAACAAGAAGATAAAGGAAGAGATTACTGATATTAGTAAGGTAGAAGAATAAAAATTAAACAATAATAAAGATGATAAATATAACGATAGCCGGTGATCTCGGCAGCGGAAAAAGCACAGTCGCTAATCATTTGATAAGCAATATCAATTACAGAATAGAGTCTGCAGGCTTGATTTTCAGAAGATTGGCTGAGCAACACGGAATGACGGCTAAGGAATTCAATCAGTTTATTGAATCAAATCCAAAATATGATAATATGGTTGACGACACCATCAAGGAGATGGGAGCAAAAGAAGAAAACATCATCTTCGACTCACGTCTCGCCTGGTATTTCGTGCCTAAGTCATTCAAAATCTATATGTATGTCGATGTCGATACAGCGACAGAACGTATCTTCAACGACACAGGCCGCGTCAGTGAATCATATTCCGATATGGCGACAGCCAAGAAAGAAATCATCGAGAGAAGACAAAGCGAAGTGTTGAGATACAAGACATTCTATAATATTGATATCAATAATTTCAAGAACTACGACTTCATCATTGACACAAGTCACGCTACTAAAGACGAAGTCAATGAGGCTGTTTTAAGCAATTTCAGAGCATTTGAAAAAGGCGAAGCTTACGACAGAATATTGCTCTCGCCAAAGAACCTCGACATCACAGAAAACGACACTGAAAACAATGTCAAGGCATCTGACATAGAAGTCGTTAAGAGAGACGGCAAGTTCTATGTCTTGAAAGGACACGACGCAGTGAAAACTGCCGTTGAACAAGGCAAGAACTTAGTCGCGATAAAGGCGATGTTTGAGTGATAAATCCCACATACAATAAAAAAACGCGTCGATTATATTATCGACGCGTTTTTTTTAATAATCTTTTCTAAGTTTTTCAAAAAACTCCTCTTTGTTTTTACAGCCATTTTCAAGGAACAGGACGTCGAGATGAAGTTTATCCATATTCCCGTGGTGTGTGAAATAGTCGGGAGGCGAGACGTTAGGAGTAGGGACGCGGCATGCCACGTCCGTACATAAAGGTCAATGCTCGCGGCATGGAATTAGCAGTCGCCAATGCGTTAGGGATTGAAGCGGCATCCTTTGCGAGAGGGACGGGGAAGAGTTTCGGGGACGGGGACGAGAATTGGGAACGGGATTTGGGAAGCGAGACGGGAATGAAGCGAGCAAAGATATAGCGGAAAGCCCGACGCGAAGCGGAACGCCCAAATTAGCGTTCTACTATTAGCCATCAGCATTCAGAAGTTGAAAGTGAAGTGAGATTGAAGACCGACCTCTTTGAAAATTGAAAGTTGAAAGTTGAAAGTTGAAAATTAAGGGACTTTTAGATTCGTAGATGAAAAAAATAGCACTGCAAACTTGCGGTGCTATTTTTTATTACTCATAACAAAAACTCCGTGAAGATCCGTGAAAATACGTGGAGAATTCCCGTGGAGAATTCCCGTGGAGAATCTTCCCGTGGAACAATCAAAGTTCATACTTATTAACCACTTCCTCAAACGCTGCTTTGTTAGCATCGCTGACAGGGTCTGCTGATGGCGACTGGAACTTCAATGGGTCGATATATGTTCCGTTTTTGTTCAATCTGAAGTCTAAGTGCGGACCTGTTGACATGCCGGTGCTTCCCACATAACCGATGAGCTGTCCTTGTTTGACTTTGCTGCCTTTTTGTATGCCTTTGGCAAAACCGTTGAGGTGCATGTAAGTTGTCGTGTAGGTGCTGTTATGTTTTATCTTCAGATAATTACCTCCGCCTTTTTTGTCCCAGCCTTTTTCAATGACGGTGCCATCACCGATGGTCACGACAGGCGTTCCGGTTGGTGCGGCATAATCGACGCCATGATGTGGGCGGACGACTTTAGTGACAGGATGTCTTCTTGCGTTGGTGAATGTCGAGCTGATGCGGCGATAGTTGAGCGGTGCTTTCAAGAAAGCCTTGCGGAGGTTGGCACCTTCTTTGTCGAAGTATTCGCCTTTGCTGTTTTGCTCGAAATAATAAGCGTAATGTTCTGATCCAGCGTTGTTAAGATATGCAGCGAGGACTTTGCCCATGCCGATGCATTCGTCTTTTATATATCTGTTTTCATATACCACTTTGAAAGCGTCGCCTGATTGTATGCCGAAGAAGTCGACGGTCCAAGCGTATATGTCTGATAATTCCATTGTTATGTTAGGGTCGCCGCCTGTAGCAGCAATGGCGTTCCATAATGAAGACTCGATGGTGCCTTCAATGGTCTCTATCTTAGTCGTCACTTCTTTATGTCCAATCCATGCGTTGAGCGAGTCGGTGAGACTGAAGACAGCGTAGTCTGTTTTATTGATTTCATAAATCCAGAAGACAGGTTGCGCGATGCTGTCGCGGCTTATTAAAAAGGTGTGCTTCTGTCCTGGTTTTATCTTTCTGATGTCGAATGTCTTTCTGTGGTTTTTCTCTATATGAGTGATGGTGTTATAGTTGACATTCTGTTTTAACATTATGTTTGAAAGAAACTGGTTCTTTCTGATTGTGTCAATATGAACATCGTAGTTGTCGATGCAAATTCCGTAAAGAAATTCAGGTTCCTTATGTTTCTTGTTTTCTTTCTTTTCAGTGGTTTCATTGTTTCCTGAATTGCCGCAGGAAAATAAGAATAAGCTTAAAACAATTAACAATAAGCTGTGAGCTGTGAGCTGTGAGCAATGAGCGATTATTTTACGGAATTTCATCTTGAATATTTTTTAGAGATTTGCTTCTCTACATTTAATTATGCATTATGAATTAATAAAAGACAAGAGACAGATTTCTCCATCTCTTGTCTTAATAGTTTTTTACATTATTTATTTAATGCTTGTTGGTAACCAGCTTCAACGGCTTTGAGGTTGAGGTTAACAACTTCTTCGCCTTTTCTGCCGAATTGTTCGCGGATACTGTTTTCTATTGTTTCCATTTCGAATCCGAGGAAAGGAACAGTAGCACCGAATATTACCATGTTAGCTGCGCGTACGTTGCCGCATTCTTTTGCTAACTCGTCAGCGTCGATGATGATAGCGTTGTGTTTCTTCAACTCAGCGTAAACAGCTTCAACTCCTGGATAGTTGTCGATGTTGATGAAAGGAGCTTTTGCTGTGATGATGACGCCGTCTTTAGCGAGCATTGGTAAGTAACGGAGAGCTTCCATTGGTTCGACAGAGATGATGAGGTCAGCTTTGCCTTCTGGAATCAAGTCGGAAGCGATTTCGTTGTCAGAGATGCGGAGGTGTGACTGAACGTCGCCGCCTCTTTGGCTCATGCCGTGAACTTCAGCTTGTTTGAGATACATGTTTTTCTCTACAGCAGCGATGCCTATACAAGAAGCGATACTGAGGATACCTTGACCGCCAACACCAGCTAATATAATATCTTTTTTCATGATTATCTTTTTTAAATGTTAATTATGCTTTTTTTGCACGCATCTTTCTACTTAATGTCTGGATACATTCACGACGTGGGATGATGACTGATACGCCTTCGTAAGCCAACTCTTCTTTAATGACTTGAACATTGATTTCGTGTTGGTTTGGAAGAGGTTTGATAACTCTTACGTGATCTGGGTCAACGCCTAAACCTTTACAGATGCTTTCGAGACGACCTTCTGCTGAAGACTTCTGACCGCCTGTCATACCTGTTGTTGAGTTGTCGAGAATCATAACGACGACGTTGCTATTGTTGTTAACAGCGTCGAGCAAGCCTGTCATACCTGAGTGTGTGAATGTTGAGTCGCCGATACAAGCTACTGCTGGGTAGAGACCTGCGTCTGCAGCGCCGATAGCCATTGTGATACTTGCGCCCATGTCGACTGTACTGTTGATAGAATTGAGTGGAGGAGTAGCGCTGAGTGTGTAGCAACCGATGTCACCGAATACTCTACCTTTTTCATATCCTGACATAGCTTCGTTGAGAGCTCTGAATGAATCCCAGTGAGGACATCCGTCGCACAATTTTGGAGGACGAGCCTGTACTAATTCTGGAATAGGAGCGCCTACTTCGAATGGTCTGCCAACAGCTTTAGCAGCGATGTTAGGGTTGAGTTCGCCGTCGCGTGGCAAGGTGCCGTCTAAACGGCCGTGGATTGGCTTGCCTGTTGCCAAGAGACCTTTTAATAATTCTTCAACGATTGGATAACCTTCTTCCATGACTAAGATTTCGTCGCATTCGTCATAGATTTTTTGAATCATAGCGATTGGAAGTGGATATTGGCTGATCTTAAGAACTGGATAAGGAATAGTTTCGTTGTTGTAGTTTTCTTTCAAATAGTTGTAAGCCAAACCGCAAGTGATGATACCTAATTTCTTGTCTGTTCCTTCGAAATATTTATTGAAGCCGCTTTCGTTGCTGTCTTGTTCCATAACAGCTTGTTTTTCGAGCAATTGTTTGTATTGTCTTCTAGCGATAGCTGGAAGCAAAACGAATTGACGTAAGTTTGATGGAAGAGCTACTTCATTTTGTGCGCGTTTTTCTGTACATACAACGCCAGCGCGTGAGTGAGCCAAACGAGTAGTTACGCGTAACATGACTGGTGTTCCGATCTTTTCAGAGAGGTCGAAAGCATAGCGTGCCATGTCGTAAGCTTCTTGTTGGTTTGAAGGTTCGAGCAATGGGATGAGAGCGAACTTAGCGTAAGTACGTGAGTCTTGCTCGTTTTGTGATGAGTGCATTGATGGGTCGTCGGCTGCCAAAACAACCATACCGCCGTTAACGCCTGTCACTGCTGAGTTGATGAATGGGTCGGCTGCAACGTTAACACCGACGTGTTTCATACATACGAGTGAACGTTTGCCGGCATATGACATACCGATTGCGCTTTCCATAGCTGTCTTTTCGTTAGCTGACCATAAAGCGCGAATGCCTAATTCTTTAGCTTCTTTTGAGCCTTGGATGAATTCCATGATCTCTGTTGATGGTGTGCCTGGATAAGCGTAAACACCTGAAAGACCAGCGTCGATAGCGCCTTGTGCAATGGCTTCATCTCCAAGTAATAAAATCTTTTTCATTATGTTATTATTTGATTTTGTTATTATTTTTTTACTGAAATTTCTAGTTCTGCAAATGTAACAAAATCTTTTGGTATAGCAAACACCTTTTGAAGAAAAAAAGTCAACAGTCAACAGACAACAGTCCTAGGGTATGCTTGCTGATAGCTGATAACTGACCGCTAATTTTCAGTTTTCAGTTTTCAGTTTTCAATTTTCAATTGCTAATAGCTAATAGCTAATAGCTGATAGCTGATAGCTGATAGCTGATAGCTGATAGCTGATAGCTGATAGCTGATAGCTGATAGCTGATAGCTGATAGCTGATAGCTGATAGCTGATCTGGGCGTTCCGGCAAAGCCGTCGGGCT
>JAZOSA010000073.1:0-2929 GCA_045656905.1 Bacteroidales bacterium | reverse complement strand
CTTGTTGTTTCTTCCGCTTTGCTTAACTTTTGTATAAATCTTTTCTAGGAGACGTGGGACGGCGCTCATCATTGTTGGTTGAACGTCTTTCAAGTCAGAAGCTATTGTGGCAAGACTTTCAGCGTAATATACTGACATTCCGAGATATTGGTATAAGAAGACCAACATTCTTTCGTAAGCGTGGCATATTGGCAAGAAACTGAATGCTTTCTTTGACCATTTTGATGGGATGTGTTCCAGGTTTTTCAACTGACTCATTATGTTGTAATGAGAAAGCATTACTCCCTTTGGATTTCCTGTTGTTCCAGATGTGTATATGATTGTTGCGCAGTCTTTTTCATCAACGCTTTCTTCGCGTGCTTTTAACTCTTCTGGATTTTGATTTTCTTTTCCTAATTCAACTAATTGCTCAAAAGTAGGGTAGTCGCATTTTGTTGAAAGGGCATAAATTGCTTCTAAGTTAGGAACTTCTGCTTTTACTTCCTCGATTTTTTGTAAAACGCCAGTGCCTTCTAAAACGATGAGTTTTACGCTGCAGTCGTTTATGATATAGCGATAGTCTTCTTTGCTGATTGTAGGGTAAATTGGAACAGAAACAGCGCCAACTTGCATAATGGCCATATCAAGCATATTCCATTCTGGGCGGTTGCTACATATAATACCAACTTTGTCATCTTTCTTGATTCCTAATTTTATGAAAGCATAACTTAAGTTGTTTGTTGTTTCAACATATTCTTGAATGCTGAATTTTTTCCAGCTGCCTTTTTCTTTTCTTGCTAATGCGACATCTTGATTAGGATGGTTTTCTACGTATAGTTTTAAGATGTCAAACAGTCTTTTTACTTCCATGATTTGTTCTTTGTTTTATTTTTTACAAAGTAAATAAATAAATACAATAATGTGCTGTGAAAAATATAAATACGGGGTTAAAAGACACTGAAAAAACAAGTAAGGTGTTAAAATTGAAAATAAGGTTTGTAAAATTCAGTCGTTTTGGGTGAAATGTGGTTGAAATGTCACTTTTAGGGGTGAAAAAACAAGGTGATTTTACCTATAAAAGTGACATTTTGATGATTTAGTCAATGTTTTATGACTTTTTCTGAAAATTTTGTTTTGTTATTTTCGTCAATGATCTGAACGATATAGACCCCTTTTGAACTGTTTATTTCTATATCGCTGCAGTTGTTTATATCTTTTTCATTGAGCAAAATTCCTTTGATGTCAAAGATTTTTACGTTTAGAGATGATTCGCTTTTGTTCTCGATTGTGATTTTGTTGTCGTTAGGAGAACTGATAATTCTATAGTTTTTATTATCAATGTTTTCAATGATATTGTCTGTCTTGAGATTCCATTTTTCTAAATTGCTGAATACAACTTCGTCGGCTATTGTTTGTAAAAATTCGGCGTCTTTGCTGTCGATTTGAGTGTTGTGATAGATTCCGATTGGACTTTCATTCCACAGAACGGCATAAAATACGCATGCGGCAAGGTAACTGCCAGCGTAAGAAGGGTGACTTTGGTCGGAGCTATGTAATGTCAAGTCTGGATTTTCGGATAAAGAAGATCTCCATGCTTCGCCAACAGGAGCGATGTATGAATTAGTGGCGTAAGCGTTTTCGCAATATGCTTCTGTCAATGTGTCTTGCATATGGTTGAAGTCGACAAAGTCGGCACTGCAATATAAACCTTCACCGAAGTTGACGCATTGTTGACCGCCGTATTGACGTCCCCATGTCATATATCCTACAACTTTAGCTTGTGGGTTGTATCGCATAATGCTGTCGTGCAATGCTTTGTATGATGGTTTTAAAGTGTTGTGGCGATAATAGTCTATCACAGGAAGTTGACTTTGTTCCTGTAAAATGACATAATCCCAATTGCCTTTGCGTATTTTTGCCAGTGAACCTTGACCTTCCTCAAGGTGTAGGAATAGTGTGCAACCGCCTGGAGTTATTGATTCGTGTTTGAAAATCTTGTTTTCATTGCTTGCGATTTCTTCAATCATTTTTGGCAGGTCGTTGACGTATGTGTAACTGTTGCCTAAAAATAAAACATTGATTTCTTCTTGAGAGAATGAGGTCTTGAAGAGAAGAAATGCGATTGTAAGTAGTAAAATTTTTTTCATTGTGAATGGTTTTAATTAAATGAGGCGCACCACTATAATAGTACGCCTCTTCATGTTAATATTTTTTAAGATTATTTTGCTAAGAATGGATATCCGTAGTCTGTTGCAGGGACGAATGTTTCTTTGATGGAACGTGGGTTGGTCCAGCGGATGAGGTTCCATAAACCTCCAGCTTTGTCGTTAGTTCCTGAAGCACGTGATCCTCCGAATGGTTGGCAACCTACGACTGCGCCTGTTGGTTTGTCGTTGATGTAATAGTTGCCGGCAGCATATTTGAGTTTTTCGTCAGCGATTCTTTGTGCTTTCAAATCGTATGCGAAGAATGCGCCTGTCAATGCGTATGGTGATGTGCTGTCGCAGAGTTCAAGTGTTTCGACGAAATCCTTATCATCATAAACGTAGATTGTGATTATTGGTCCAAAGATTTCTTCTGCCATTGATTCGTATTTAGGATTTGTCGTTAAGATGACGGTTGGTTCTACGAAGTAACCGATTGATTTGTCGCAGTTTCCTCCGAATATTACTTCAGCATCGCTGGCTGCTTTTGCTCTGTCGATGTAACCTTTGCAGTTGTTGAATGAAGCTTCGTCGATGACGGCATTTACGAAGTTTGTGAAGTCGGTGACGTCGCCCATCTTGATTGTGCTTAGCATTTCGTCGACGTATTGTTTAACATCTTTCCATAATGATGCTGGTATGTAAGCACGTGATGCTGCTGAGCATTTTTGTCCTTGGAATTCAAATGCTCCGCGAACGATGGCTGTTGCTACTTCTCTTGGGTTTGCTGAACTATGTGCGAAGAT
>JAZOSA010000072.1:0-2171 GCA_045656905.1 Bacteroidales bacterium | reverse complement strand
TCAGGCAGACGATCCTTGAAAAGTTGGATCCCGGTTCCCTCCAATTGTTCTTCGGCTTGGATGAAATAGCGTGAGTCAGTCCATAAACCGGCATTGTCTTTGGTGACAACGACGGTTCCTGCAGAACCAGTAAATCCGCTCAGCCATTTTCTTGATTCCCAATGGGCTGGCACATATTCACCGGAATGAGGGTCGGTACTTGGTGTGATGAATGCAGAGATACCGCATTGCGATATGAAGCCTCGTAAAGCGGCAATTCTATCTTGGATTTCCATGTTTTGTTTCATAATGTACGGTTTATGTAAAGGCAAAGGTACGATTTCTCTGTGAAATCCAATAAAAAACGGGGGAAAGTTTTGTAGATAAAGAAAGTATATGTAATTTTGCGGCCGAAATTCGAGTAAGAATAAATTAATAACAACATATTTAATACATTAAAAAATGATTGTAGTACCAGTAAAAGAAGGCGAAAACATTGAAAAAGCGCTGAAGAAATTCAAGAGAAAATTTGAAAAGACAGGTGTTGTAAAGGAATTGAGAGCTAGACAGCAGTTCGACAAACCTTCAGTAATCAACCGATTCAAGAAGGAACGTGCTATCTATGTTCAGAAACTTCAGCAGGTAGAAGAATAATTTTCTGCGAACTTTCTTTGAATTATTGAATTCTTTTCATATATTCGTTGCATAAAATCTATGGTGCAGCGTTTTTTATGTTGATAGGCTCTTTTTTGAAATATCTCCGATACGAACGGAACTATTCGGAATGTACGATAACATCTTACAAGACGGACTTGTTGCAGTTTGAGGAGTTTTTGGAAGGGAAAGGCGAAAATAATGAATTTACGACTGCGGATGCGGATTTGATTCGCGGGTGGATTGTCGCTCTGATAGATAAGGGGACCAAGCCTAGTTCTGTAAATCGTAAATTAAGCTCGCTTCGTTCGTTCTATCATTTCTTGATAAGAAAAGGTGTTGTGACGGTAAATCCGATGGTGAAAATTGTCGGACCTAAAAATAGAAAGCCGTTGCCTTCTTTTTTGAGAGAGAGTGATATGAACCGGTTGCTGGATGAGGTTCCTTTTAAGGAAGGTTTTGAAGGTTGCCGAGATAGAATGATTCTTGAAATGTTTTATACTACAGGTATGAGACTCTCGGAATTGATTGGTCTGAATGATGCGGATGTGGATTTCTCGTCAAAACTGATAAAGGTAACAGGAAAGAGAAACAAGCAGAGGCTGATTCCGTTTGGCAAAGAATTGGAGGAAGATCTGCTTATATATATTAAGGTAAGAGACGAGGCGCTGCCGGTAAAGGAGAGATCTTTATTCGTCCGAAAGAATGGAATGAGGATGTATCCTGTTCAGGTTTATAGATTAGTGAGACGAAGCCTTTCGAAAGTTGTTACGCTAAAGAAGAAAAGTCCGCATGTGTTGCGGCATACATTCGCAACGGCTATGCTGAATGACAATGCCCAGTTGGGCGCCGTGAAGGAGCTATTGGGGCATGAGAGTTTAGCGACGACTGAAATTTATACGCATACAACTTTTGAGGAGCTTAAAAAAGTTTATGAACAAGCTCATCCAAGAGCGTAAAGAAAAGGAGGTTTTTATGGAAGTAAGAATTCAATCGATTCATTTTGATGCATCTGAAAAACTTCAGGAATTTATCCAGAAGAAGGTTGCCAAATTAGAGAAGTTCTGCGACGATATAAAGAAAGTGGAGGTGTCATTAAAGGTAGTAAAGCCTGAAACTGCAATGAATAAAGAAGCAGGAATCAAGGTCTTGGCTTTGAATAGTGAGTTTTTTGCAGAAAAGGTGAGTGATACATTTGAAGAATCCGTAGATGTGTGCGTGGACGCGCTGTCTAAACAATTGATTAAAGCAAAGGAAAAACTTCGTGGCGAATAAAAAAATCGCAAAAAGTTTATGTGTTTTGAAATAAGAAAGCGTTAACAAATCGGCGGCTGCCTTGCTTGCGCTATAGGGCGAGCTAGGTCTTAAAACCGAGCTTTCTGTAAACAATTCTTTACTTTCTAGGGGCAAATCGCCATATACCTCGTCTGTTGAGATCTGATGAAATCTTCTAACGCCATATTTCACGCAGGCATCAAGAAGCGTTTGAGTACCCAGCACGTTTGTTTCAATGAAGAAGTCGGATCGTAGCCATGTCG
>JAZOSA010000071.1:0-39836 GCA_045656905.1 Bacteroidales bacterium | reverse complement strand
TCATCAGTTCTATCAAAGTGGCGTTCATCTCGTATTGAGCTGAATATAATTCTAACATCGCGTTTTGATAGTATTCTGTTTCAGTTACATAGTCGATGAGGTTTAATTCGCCGTTTTCAAAAGCTTTTAAAAGCAATGCCTGACTGTCGAAATCTTGCAACGATACAGCGAGTGTTCCTATGTTGCCTTGTAAAGCTTTCGCTTTTGCGTAAAGGCTACGGAGGTTGTTATAAGTGACAGCTTTTTCGTTCATGAGCAATGTCTCTGCTGCTTCTGCATGGAGTTTCGCGCTCTTCACAGTGCCTTTGTTGTGCCATAATGGAAGAACCAATCCTAATGAAGGTCCGTGCTCGCCTTCGTTATGTCCTTGTGCCATCTCAGCGCCGTAGCCGACACTGAATTTAGGAAACCATTGCGCCTTGCTTAACTTGACATTTTGTTGGTCGATGGCGAGCTGCTGACGCATCTGTTCAAAGACCGGATTCACAGCTTCGACATTGGCGTACCATTCGTCGAAATTTTCTGGCAATGTCACGACGGCATAGTCTTCATATTGAAAATCAATGTCGTTGCCGCCGTTCATAGTTTTTAATGTCGCCATTAAATTGTCGTGATGAATGACTTCCAAATCGTAGTTGTTCTTCGTATTTGCAAGGTTCATCTTAGCTTTGTTATAATCCAAGATGTTGGTCTCGCCTATCTCCATCATCTTTTGATAAGCCTCTGCAATCTTTACTGCATTGTCGTAGTTTTGTTTGTAAAGATTAAGTTTCATCTTGCAGAAAATCAATTCTGTACAGATGGCTTGTGCTTCTGCCAAGACAGATGACCTGTCAATCTCATATTGCATATCGATGATTTGAGATGACATTTTTCTTATCTTATTTTGATGAGAATAAACTGTAGGGAATTCGAATTCTTGAGAGATACCGAGTTCAATCTTACTGCTTTCTTCGCCGTAGCCGAATTTATAACCTGCTTCAATCTCAGGGTTTTCCACGAGAGCGTGAGCGTTATTTTCAGCTTTGCCTGCTTCCATTTGTTTGTAATGTGCCGACAAAACGGTGCTGTTGACTTCTATCGTATCCAAGATATTTTGATAAGCATATTGCGCGAAAGCTGTGTTTATGCTTAAAACTAATAATAATGTCAATATGTTCTTTTTCATCGTCTTAATCATTTTGTGAAGTTTGTTTTTTCGCATGAATCATTTCGTAAACGATAGGAATGACATAAACGTTGAGTAATGTCGATGTCAAAAGACCGCCTAGCACGACGACTGCCATCGGGCTTTGGATTTCGTTACCTGACTGGCTACCGTTGATAACCATAGGGATAAGTGCCAATGCTGATGTGAGTGCTGTCATGAGGATTGGGTTGAGTCGGTCTCTAGAACCGTCGATGATAGCCTGACGTAATGCCACGCCGTGTGCTGCTCCGTATTGATAACGTGAGATGAGCAAGATACCGTTACGAGTAGCGATGCCGAACAAGGTGATGAAACCGATGATGGCAGGGATACTGATTGTATTTGATGAGATGAATATCGCGAACACACCGCCAATCAATGCCAAAGGAAGGTTGATGAGTGTGATTGCAGACAATGTAACGTCTTTGAATTCGCCGTATAAAAGTAAGAATATCACGAAGATAGCGATGATTGTCATGAGAAGCAATGTTCTTGAAGCTTTCTTCGCGCTTTGGAACTGACCGCCGTATTCTACTAAATAATTTTCAGGAATATTGACGTGTTCGTTCACTCTTTGTTCTATTTCATTGACGATGCTTACGACGTCGCGGCCTGAAGTGTTAGCTGAGACGACAATCTTACGTTGTACGTTCTCGCGGCTGATGCTGTTAGGACCGCCTACTGACACGATTTCTGCTACTTCTTCAAGAGGAATCATCGCGCCTTCGCCGTTGATAATCATAGCTGACTTGATGCCTTCGATGCTTTCTGTGTAGTTTTTGTTAAGACGTAAGACGAGGTCGAAGCTACGTTGACCTTCATATACTTCTGATATTTTTTCGCCTGAGAAAGCGAGTTCGATGTAATGGTTGAACTCTTCCATGCTGATGCCGTAGCGAGCGAGCATATCGCGTTTTGCACGGATTTGTAACTCAGGTGTTTCTGTCTGTTGCTCAACGCTGACGTCGACGAGACCTTCAATGCCTTCGATTTCTGCTTTGATGTCGTTGGCTGTCATGAAGAGCTGTGTCAAGTCAGGACCGAAGATTTTTATCGCGATAGAAGCTCTTGTACCGGTGAGCATGTGGTCGATGCGGTGACCGAGAGGCTGACCCACTGTTGAGGCGATGCCTGGGACAGAGGCGAGTTTCTCGCGCACGTCGGCGAGGAATTCTTCTTGCGAGCGGTCCTTCAAGTCGAAGTTGACATCTATTTCGGCGCCGTTGGTCGATTGTGAGTGCTCATCTAACTCGCCGCGTCCTGTACGACGTGCTGTTGAAGTGACTTCTGGAATTGATAACAATTCGCGTTCGATAATCTTGCCTAAGTTATTGTTTTCGTATAATGAAACGCCTGGCTTGCAGACAGCTGATATTGTTAAAGAACCTTCGTTGAAGTCTGGCAAGAAGCTTTGTCCCATATTGAAGAACATCGCCAAAGCGATTACGAGAACAGCTAATGTTCCGCCGATAACGGTTTTCTTATGACCTAAAGCCCATTGTAATGACTTTGCGTAAGCATTTGAGAGATGGCGTGCAACCCAGCTTTCTTTCTCTTGTTTTGCAAGATATTTGTCTGAAGTGAGCATCATCTTGCAAAGCAATGGTGTTATCGTCAAAGCGACGACTAAAGACACTAACAAAGCGATGATATAAGCGATGCCGAGTGGTTTCAACATTCTGCCTTCCATTCCTGACAAGAAGAAGATAGGTGTGAAAGCGACGATGGTAATCAATGTGGCGTTGATGATAGAAGTACGAATTTCGCATGAACCATTATAAACGACATTGAATATTGAGTCGCGTTCTTCTTTTGGCTTAAGGAAGTTTTGTCTCAATCGTTTGTAAACGTTTTCAACGTCGATGATGGCGTCGTCAACTAAAGAACCGATGGCGATACACATACCGCCTAATGTCATTGTGTTGATATTCATTCCCATAAGATGAAGGACGATGAGCGTTCCTAATAATGACAATGGAATTGCTATGATTGAGATGAGTGTTGTTCTGAAACTGCCTAAGAAAAGTAACAAGATGATGATGACGAAGATAGCACCTTCGATGAGAGCTCTCGCTACGTTGCTGACAGATGCCTCGATGAAGTCGGCTTGACGGAAGATTTTAGTGTCCATCTTTACGTCAGCTGGGAGTGACTTCTGTATCTCTCTGAGGTTTTTCTCGATGTTCTTTGTTACTTCTAAAGTATTGATATTAGGTTGTTTAGAAATTGAAAGGATGATAGCTTCTTCAGCGTTGAGTGAAGCGAATCCCATCTTCACTGCGCTGCCGAGAACTACTTCTGCTACGTCAGAGACGACGACTGGTTTGCCGTTGATAGTCTTGATATATGTCTTTCCGAGTTCTTCTAAATCTGTTGTACGGCCCATGCCTCTGAGAGCGTATTCATTGCCGAAGTCGCGGATGACGCCGCCTACAGAGTTGACGCACATGCTTTCGCAGATGGCAGTCATTTCTTCCATAGTGATGTCGTAATGTCCCATCTTGACAGGGTCGACGAGGATTTGATATTGCTTGAGGTCGCCGCCGATGATAGTCACTTGTGACACGCCGCCTGTTGATAAGATGGCTGGTTTTACGACCCATTCAGCCATGGTTCTGAGGTCCATCATGGAAGTGCTGTCGGCTTGGAGTCCGACGAATAGGATTTCACCCATGACGCTTGACTGTGGAGCGAGGATTGGCGTCACGCCTGAAGGAAGTGCTTCTTCGAGTGTAACCATTTTCTCGCTGACGATTTGACGTGCGCGGTAAACGTCCATGCCCCAGTCGAATTCAATCCAAACGAAAGAATAACCCATCATTGATGCTGAACGCACGCGACGTACGTTAGTAGCGCCGTTCATAGCTGTCTCGATAGGGAAAGTGACGAGACGTTCTACTTCTTCAGCTGCCATACGATGAGCGTCGGTCATGACGACGACGGTAGGTGCTGTAAGGTCAGGGAAGACGTCGATATCCATCTGGCGCATTGAGCTGTAGCCGCCGATGATTAACAAAATTGCTCCTACGAGTACGAACAATTTGTTTTCTAATGAAAACTTGATGATTTTATTTAACATAGACACCTCCTTGGATTAATGAACGTGACCTGCGTGTGGGTCTAATGCTGCTGAGCCTTGTGCCAATTTTACGTTGACAGCGCCTTTGCTTACTACTCTCTCTCCTGCTTTCACGCCTTTGAGAATCTGTGTCTTGCTGCCGTCAGTGACGCCTTTGGTGATGATGCGTTTTTCAAAAGAATCGACGCATGTCTGTACGAAGACGCAGTAGATGCCCATTTCTTCAACGATAGCGCTGTTTGGTAACATCACGCCCATCTTGTCGCTTTCTGCTGTGATGAATATTTCAACGAAAGAACCAGGGATGAGGTTGCCGTTGTTCTTCACTTCAAAAGTGACAGGAATCAAAGGATTGTTGATGTCGGTTGTCTTGCCGTATGATAAGAGACGACCGCCTAAGTCGTTTATTGTATAGACGATGCCGTTGTTAGTTCTTACGTTGGCAGTCTTGATGTCTTTCAAGACAGGATAATATTTTGATTGTACGTCGGCACGGAGATAGAGTTTGTTGTTTTGTGCCAATGTCATGATAGCTTGACCAGCTTCTACGTAAGAATTGTTAGGGACCAATATTCCGCTTATTGAACCTGTGATAGATGCTCTGTGGAGAGTTTTTCCTTCAGGGAAGTTCTTAAGCATATTGTCGTAATGTTTCTTTGCTTTGAGATATTCTGTTCTTGCGTCGATTAAGTCGCTTTCAGAGATGATTTTGTCTTCTGCAAGAGCTTGTTTACGTTCGTAATCTAATTTTGCTTTTTCGTATTCTGCTTCTACTTCTTCACGACGTGTTGAGAGGTTGTCGTCAGCCATGTCTTCATTGTCGATGCTGAACAAAACTTGACCTGATTTAACATCGAGACCAGGAACGAGGTCGTTGTTTGTGAAAGTCACGATGCCGCTTGTTGTTGCGGTTAAAATCTTTTCACTTTCTTGTGAAGGAACGATTTGAGCAGATGTTCTGATGACTTGATAAAGAGGTTCTGTGACTACTTCAACTACTTCAAAGTCGATTTTCTTTTGTTGGTCAACAGGGAAAGTGATAGCGTCGTCGCCGTGATTATGCTCGTGGCTGTGAGCTGTGAGCTGTGAGCTATGATCATGGTCGTGACCTTCATGATTATGAGCATCGTGATTATGTTCATGGTCATGGTTATGGTCGCAAGCATCAGAATGCTGATGGCTGACAGCTGAATGCTGATGGCTATGATCATGGTCATGGTCGTGATTGCAATCTTCCGAATGCTGATGGCTGACAGCTGAATGCTGATGGCTATGATCATGGTCATGGTCGTGAGTGCAACTTTCTGTATGTTGATGATTGTGATTGTGAGCTGCTTGTTGTGCTTTGTCGTTAGCACAAGAAACGAGTCCTGCTATGATAGCTATAACTAATAATATTCTTTTCATTTTTATAGGTTTATATGATTATTTTATTGCTTCGAGCTATGAGCATTGAGTTGTGAGCGACTTTGCTCATAGAAGATTAAATGAAGTTATTTATAGGGAATACAATCTCCCAATTTTCAACTTTCAATTTTCAATTTTCAACTTAAAATTGCGGTGGAGCCCTTAATCCGAATATGGAATTGATATGCGGATTTTGAAATATCAAAGCAACGATTTCTCGTCGGAAGTCGCTGCCTTTGTTTTTAAGAATATCATTTAGTGAGAGATTGACGAATGAGATGAGGAAATAATCAAACGACAATGCTTTTATCACATCGAGGCGATATTTTATCTCGTGATTATCTTTGGGTGCGTATAAGTCGTCGATGCCGCAGTCGGAATCATCGCAATCGTTGTCGTCGTGGTTATGATTGGAAGTGCAAGAACTGCTGTCGTCGCAAGCATTATGACTCAATTGTTGAAGACATAATGTTGTAGTATTGTTATGATGATGATGTGGCACGACGGTATGAAGCATGAGCACCATACATGCCAAGAAAAGAGATATGTTCTTAATCTTTTTTAACATCATCATCAATGATTATCTATCAATTATTTTACTGAGTTATAACCTGATACAGGGTAGAGTGACAATGCCCAGCAATTTCCATAAGGTGCTCCTGTGAACTTGATTTTGCCGAGACTGCTGCTATCGTGGCTTACAGAATATTCGCGTAACATTTGTACTGTTGGGTCTCCGTTGCCGCTTTGATGCATATCGTCGGAGTCTGTAATCCATATCTTTGTAAGCATACCTGTAGCGTTGTCTATTTCATAACCCCACAATGTTGTTGCATGGAGCAATCCGCCGCTTTTGTTCAAAGTTATGGCAAGTGACACCACGCCTCTGTCGATGAAATCCACTACTAAGTCAGAGAATTTCTTCAACTGATCTATATCTGATACACCAGAACCATTGCCCCAGCTTGAGTAGCTGTTATATTCTTTGGAGATGAGGTCGTAAAATTCATTTGGGAAGATATCGCTCTTGTATTCATGATAGACTTTTGGCAATATTTCATTCCATACGCTTGAATAGTAACCGCCGGCGGCGTTAGGTTGTGCGCAGCTTCCTGCAGAAGCGTATTTTTGAACGTTGCTTCCTTCGAAATACCATATCACAGCTTGGTCTGTATATGCGCCTTTTTTGTCGTTGTCAATCCACAAATCGCGGTATAATTCCATAAGTGCGAGGTTGTATGCGCCAATGCCATCGTAGCTTTTTGTGCTAGGACCTGTCACAGCGCCTGCTGGTAATGTGTTTCCTGCAGCTACGTAACGGTCTTGCCACCATTCAATGATGTTAGATGCAGATGCAGCCCAGCACATATTGACATCACCTCCGTTTTTGCTCAATTTATTGACGTCGTACCATCCTGAAGTGAGCGTCACGCCATCAGCGAAGACGACGGTTCTTCCCATGTCAGGAGCGTCGGTAACAGTGATTGTTATCTCGTTAGATTTCACTTCGTTCTTTTGTGCGTATGCTGTGTAAGAACCTGATGTATAAGTGGTGAATTTGTTGCCGTTGAGTTTGCTGCCGTTGACGAAGATACTTGACTGACTTGTGACGTCGTTGTTGTCTTGCATTACGGTGAATGTCACGGCGTCGCTGCCGTTAGCTGTGATGTTCGTTGTTGAAGCTGTAAGTGTGATTGGTTTTTCAGGTTCTGGTTCGTTGACTTTTTCAACGGTGATTGTTATTTCGTTAGATTTCACTTCGTCTTTCATGGCGTAAGCTGTGTAAGTGCCTGCTGTTGTTGAAGTGAATACGTTGAGACTTAATTCTGTTTCGCCGACAAAGATAGTAGCTTCGCTTGTTATGTCTTTGCCGTTTTCTGTTACTGTGAAAGTGACTTTGTCCTTGCCGTCGGCTACGATTGTTGTCTTAGAAGCGGCGAGTTCGATGGTGGTTTCCTCATCCTCATCGTTGTTGTCGTCACCGACTTCTTTAGCGAAGAATGTTATTTCATTTGAAACGATAGTGTCGTTTTTCTTTGCGTAGACGGTGTAAGAACCAGAGAAGTAAGTCTTGTATTTATTGCTGTTGATTAATTTCTCGTTTACGAATATTTTAACTGAACCTGTGACATCTACGGTGTCTTGCATTACGGTGAAAGTGATGATGTCTTTGCCGTCGGCGGTGATAGTGTCGGTAGATGCACTCAAGACGATAGGAGCTTCAGTTTGTTCCTCGTCTTCGTTTTCGTCCTCGTTTTCGTCTTCAACTTCTATGGCAGTGATGCTTATTTCGTTAGACACCACGTCTTCATAAGCAGCGTAGAAAGAATAAGAATTTGGTTCTGTTGTTGAGAATGTTGTAGTTCCGAGTTCTTTTTTGCTGTTGGAGAAAATTATTCTGCAGTCGTTGGTGACATCTTTTTCATCGTTGCAGATGACTTTAAATGTAGCGATGTCTTTGCCGTCGGCTGATATTACAGTTTTATCGACGCTAAGAGTTATGACTGGATCCTTTTCACAAGATGAAAGGATAAGACAAAATATTGTCAAGAAAAACAGGACTTTTTTCATATCAAATACATTTGGTTAGTACATAATTATTCAGTTTGCAAATGTAGTGATAATTATTGAAGTCTACAAGACTAAGAGACTACAAGACAACAAGTTTTTTTAAGGGACCTGAGGGGTTTTTAAGACACCAAGACGCCAAGTCTATGAGTCTATAAGTCTATGAGTCTATAAGTTGCTGAGTTCCTTAATTCCTTAAATTCCTTAAGTCCCTCTAGTCCCTCAAAACCTTCTAGTTCCTCAAGTCCTTTAATTTTTAATCTCAACAATTTTAAAATCTGGCAGATTTGACCAACATGATTTAGGATCAGCAGGAGTATTACACATTGAGAGAGGATTGCCAAATTGCACAGTTGCTGTTATATAACATTTTCTTGTGAAATCGATACCGCTGAATAGTTCCTTGTTGTCAGTAAATATTGTAACATAAGATGGATTATATTCAATATCCATAGCTTCCAAGGAATCCGAGTCAAGATAGCAAGCCCAATAAGCATTGTGATATACCAACGTATCGCCATATCCATGAGATATGAATCCTTTTATCATGACGGTATCACCTTCTTGTGAAAGATATTCGGTTGCTGGATAATGCTCCATATACGAATCAACTAACCATTTCGCAAAATACATATAGTTTTGGTTGACAAGTTCGCAGTCGTTATAGTCGTTTTTCTTTAATGCAGGAATGTCTCCTATCATATCAGATAGTTGTTCACATTCTTTAGGTATGATATCACAAGAAACCAATAATGCTAACAGGGAAATAACAATAAATACCCTTTTCATAACTTACTCCTTTCTATTTTTTCAGTTCGTCAATATGTTTTTGCAAATCTATGATATAAAGTGTTTGTTCCCCAAAATTATCCAATCAATCGTTATGATTTTTGTCTTTACATTCAATTTACACAAGTTATTTGTGTGTATGATTGTATGTTAATGATAATCAAACGCTAGTAAGGTTTGCGTTTACACATGTATTACACAGAAGGGTGTGATTTTTTTAAAGCCAGTGATAATATTTCTCCAAAATATACCCAGAAATGCTTGTTTTTTTCTCTTCAATATGAAGTTTCTTTCTGATATTTGACCTCGATTTTCTAACCGAATCAGAACCTAACTCAACGATATTAGCAATATCATCAGTGCTTAAAGGAGTTATTGACAGTATACAAATCTTATACTCGGTCTCATTCAATTCCGGATATGACTCTTTTATGAACGTTGTTATTTTGTTATATGAAGATTCTATGACATCGACACTTGCTTCAAATGCTGTTTTATAAGGAGAACCATAAGCATACTCCTTAATCTCTTTTATGTTCTTGCTGCTTTTATTGTTACGTTCAAATATATTGACTTTCCGTATGATATTTAAACGTTCCTTCAGACTGTTGTCAAACGATTCTTTTACCTCATGCTTGAATTTGTCATAATCGTTGCTTATATTGCTTAAATCATCGACTTGTTTCGACAACACTTTCTCCCTGCGTTTTGACTTTGTGATTATTATAAAAGATAGAATTGTCATAAACAATAATACAATCAATATGCATATAATTAATAATAATCGTTTGTTTAATTTTGTCTGATATATGTTTCTCTGCAATTCATAATCGTATTTCTTTTGTATTTCATATATATTGTCATCAATACTTTGCTTGTATATTTCCTGAACTAAATACGTTAATTTTTTTCGATAATACAAAGCACTGTCATATATATTGATTTTATGGTAATAATCAGCTAAATTATCACAGATACTTGTTTGCATATGACAAATTTCCATCGTCTCAAATTCATTTCTTAATTTGTTCACATATATTCTTGCTGAATCCAATTCACCTTCTTCCAAGAAAAGAGACAAGAAATTTAGATTATATAAATTATCCCAGTCTGAATCTATATTTGGATTACACATAACTGACATATTCAAATATTTACTTGCGTGTTCAATCTCATTGAATTCTTTATAAAACACGTATGCACTTTGATATATCGATGATAGAGTGCTCTTGTCATTTGTTTGCTCTGCTAAATAAATAGCTTGTTTTATATAAAATTTACAACTATCATCATTATTAATCAAATAATACATTCTAGCCAGATTATCCATACTATTTGCTTTATCAGCAGTACTATTCGCCAAAATAACAGACTTTTTGTATATCATCATAGCCTCATTCCAATATGTCTGATTACAAAACACTTCAGCTATGTAGTTATTTATCCTCCACATATAAAGGGAATCATGCATGTTTTCTGCCAATGTAAATGCAGTTTTATAATCCCTCATCGCATTTTCGTACTCGCCTCTTTCGTCATATACGCAGGCACTGTATAAATGGGAGTACATTTGGTATTTTAAACTTTGGCTGTTGGCTATTGGCTTTTGAACTTTTTTGTTGAAATAAGCTTTTGTTTGGAAGATATTGGTGTCGTATTTTATATTGTCGTAGTTTTTATACTTGGCTTGTACTTTTGTCACAAGATATTCCATGTATTTGTCTTTCTTCAGGAATTTCTCCGGCATCAGGATAGAGTCGAGATACATTGCCGCCGAGTCAGGCGATGTTTCCATAACAGCCTGCGCTTGTGAAAGAAGACGCTCCGCATCATTATGACGCGAACATGATAACAATAAGATAAATGACAATATATATAGGACTTTTCTCATAGACGATAATTTATCATTTGAGATTTTATACGTTTAATTTCACTCGTAAATATACACAAAATTCTCTAAAGTTATTCGCAGATGATTTTTTATCAAAGATAAGCATCTCTCCGCATAATAAAAAAGTCGCCACGATTTCTCGCAGCGACCTCTTACTTATAGTCTTATAGACTTATAGACTTATTGTCTTAAAATCAATCACCTAATGTAGCTACCATAACAGCTTTGATGGTGTGCATTCTGTTTTCTGCTTCGTCGAAAACGATTGAGTTTTCTGATTCGAAAACTTCTTCTGTAACTTCAACGCCATCGAGACCGAATTGTTTGTAAACGTCACGACCAACTTGTGTTTCTAAGTTGTGGTAAGCTGGTAAGCAGTGCATGAATTTACATTTTGGATTGCCAGTCATCTTCATCATTTCAGCGTTGACTTGGTAAGGTTTTAACAAGCTGATACGTTCTGCCCATACTTCAGCTGGTTCGCCCATTGATACCCATACGTCTGTGTAGATGAAGTCACAACCTTTAACGCCTTCTTCAACGTTGTCAGTAACTGTAACTGTTGCGCCAGTTTCTTTAGCGATTTCTTGGCATGTTGCTACGAGAGCTGCGTCTGGTTGTAATGATTTAGGAGCAACGATTCTAACGTCCATACCCATTTTAGCGCCACCGACCATCAAAGAGTTACCCATGTTGAAACGAGCGTCGCCAACGTAAGCGAAAGTAACTTTGTTTAATGGTTTGTCTGTGTGTTCTGTCATTGTTAAGAAGTCAGCCAAGATTTGTGTTGGGTGGAATTCGTTTGTCAAACCGTTCCATACTGGTACGCCAGCGTATTTAGCTAATTCTTCAACTGTTGCTTGGTCGAAGCCACGATATTCGATACCGTCGTACATGCGGCCTAAAACGCGTGCTGTGTCAGCCATTGATTCTTTAACACCGATTTGTGAACCTGAAGGTCCTAAGTATGTTGCGTGAGCGCCTTGGTCGTAAGCTGCTACTTCGAAAGCACAACGTGTACGTGTTGAAGTTTTTTCGAAAATCAAAGCGATGTTCTTGCCTTTTAATCTTTGTTGTTCTGTACCTGCATATTTAGCACGTTTGAGGTCGCGAGCTAAATCTAAAAAATATTGAATTTCTTTTGGAGTGAAGTCTAACAACTTCAAAAAGCTTCTGTTTCTTAAGTTGAATGCCATAATTGTATGATTTTATTTGTTTGTAAATTCTAACGATGCAAAAATATGAAAATAATTCAAACTTAATTCAAGTGAGTAAGATTTATTTTGCTGTGAGCTAAGAGCGGTCAGCAATCAGTAGAGACGCGTCAACAATACTTTGAGTAAATATAAAAGATAGATTGTTGACACGTCTTATGCCTTCGACAAGCTCAGGCACTATAACTGTCAATTGTCTAAAACCTTGAACACGTTCCGCAGTTGCTTTTTTTCTTCTGTATGTTTGTAGGCTGATATGCTCTGCTGCATGAAGCGAATAATAAACCCATTATTATCGCTGCGATTAATAAGATTCGATTTTTTTTCATAATAATTATTTTATGTCAACAGTCAACAGACCTAGTTCATAATTTTTCAATTTTCAATTTTTCTTGATCCACAACGACGGATTCACTGTCGTCTTGTTTTCTTGCCATATCTCGAAATGCAATATCGTCTTGCCATCGCTGACGTTGGTGTGAATGCGTCCTATCTCCTGCCCCGTCGTGACCTTGTCTCCGACTTTGACAAATACTTTCTCGATATTTGAATATAAGGTGAAATACAATCCGTGACGAATCAAAATTGCGTTGTTGCTGCCTTGGCTTGTCACGAAGCAAACTTCGCCTTCAAAGACGCTTCTCGCCTTCGCTCCTTTCGTGGTGCTGATGTCAACGCCGTTGTTGTTTACCGTGACTTTCGGTTGCGTAGGATGCGGACTCAAACCGTATTTGCCGGTGATGATGCCTTGCTCAACAGGATAAGGCAGCTTGCCTTTGTTCTGCGCGAAGTTGTTAGAGAGATTGTAATCGACTGATTTAGTGTTGTTCTTCTTAGCCTGTTCTTCTCTTTCTTTCGCTTTCCTGATTTCTTCGGCAATGATTTTCTCAATCTGTTTCTTCAGTTTCTTGGTCTCGTCTTCTTTCGTCTTTATCTCTTTCTGAATCTGTGTCTCTTTCTTTTTCAACGATGCAAGGTCTTTGTTGAGTTTGTCGCGGTCGTTCACAAGAGAGGCTCTTTCTTCTTTCTCTTTCGCCAAGACTTTCTCAATCTCTTTCTTGTTGCTTTCGTTTTTATTCAGTTGATTGTTGATTTTTTCCTGAGTGTTCTTTATTTCCTCAATCTTTTCTTTGACTAAATCGTTAAGTTCCTGAATATAACGCATTCTGCGCATCGCTTGGTTGAAGTCTTCCGATGAAAACACGAACATAAGATTGTTGGTTTTTCCTTTGTTACGATAGGCTATCTCCAACAGATTGGCGTATTCTTTTTGAAAAAGCGCGAGGTCTTTTTTTGCAGAGGCGATGCCGTTCTTGTTTTTCTGAATCGCTTTGTTCAGCGCATTGACCTGACTCTGATATGTCTTGATGAGACTCTCTCTTTGATTGATTTGCGTTTGAAGAAGCGTCACTTGGTTGATAGTAGCTTCCTTGTTTTTTGAAGTCTCTTTCAACAGCTTCTCAGCGAGTTTGATGTCTTTCTGAATAGAAGCGATTTTCTTCTCCAACGACTCAACGGTCTGACAATTAGCGGAAATTGTCAACATTAATATGAATAATAGCACCCAGAATTTTTGAGTTGCTGAGTTACTGTGTTGTTGAGTTGCCGAGTTGTTGAATTTCATATTCTATTGTATTTTTTTGAGATGTTAAAAGGAAATTCTAACTTCTCTCCTACTTTTATTTCTGAATAATCTATTTCTATGTTAATGTCAAATATGTCGCCTGCATCTAAGATGATTTTCGTTGGCAAAAGCCTTCCGTTGACTTCCTGAAAATTATCATATTTGACGCTGACCGCTGACAACTGACCGCTGATAGCTGATGGCTGATCGCTGATGGCTGATCGCTGATAGCTTTTCACTTTAAACGTCTTTGGCGTTACCAAGAAAGTGTTTTTGTCGGATGTGAGTTTATAACTATCATCTTCTATCGTGACTTTATATTTCTCATTACGATTGATTTGTGTGTTGCTCCCGACTAATAAATCCTGCAAGAAATCCATCGTCACCTCGCTCTCAAATCCCCCAAATCCCGAATCCCTAAAACTCTCAACGCTCTCTGAAAAATATGTCTTGTTGGTGCGATTTATGAACTTCACCGAGTCGTTCGTTATCATCACTCTCGCCACTTCAATGCCGAGTTTCAACGATAAAGAAATCCATATCACGCTGTCGTTCTGCATCCTCATCTGTCCTTTCAGACCGATGTTATTGTCGCCCTTGACTTTCACATTGAACTTCGTCTCAAGATTGTCAAACTCGAATTGGTTTCTCTCGACTTCTCTTATGATATGATTCGCCGATAAATTCCTGATACTTGACGCGTTTTTGTTTGTGGAACAAGAGTTAAAAGACAAAAGACAAAAGACGAAAGACAAAAGACAAAAGCTAAGAGTTAAATGTTTTCTGACATTCGCCTTTAACCATTCGCCTTTAGCCATTAGTCGACACCAGATTGACTGTTGACTGTTGACTGTTGACTGTTGACTATTCATAAAGTTTCTCATCTTTTATTTTTTGGTCAATAAATTTTGATGCTCCGCCCAACTGTTTGGCTTTCTTCCATTTTTGAACGGCGTTTTTCTTGTCGCCTAATTTGTACAATATGTCGCCATAGTGTTCGTAGTTGACGGCGTTGGCGTTGCTGTCGTAAATGAAAACTTCAATAATCCACTCCTTGGCTTCTTTGTAGCGACCGAGTTTGTATAAAATCCAAGCGTAAGTGTCGATGTAAGTCGGGTTCTTAGGTTCTTTTTTGATTGTTATCGCCGACATCTTCAGGGCTTCATCCAATCTTATGTTGTCTTCTGAAAGAAAATATGCGTAATTGTTTAAAACATAAACGTTTTCAGGATCGTTCTTCAAAACCCTGTCGTATTGTTTATACATTTTTTCTTTCTCACCTAGTTCGTGATAAATGTCTGCGATATAAGTATCGAAGTTTGCAGTGAGTTCTTTGTCTGCCGACATAAAACGTCCTTTTTCAAGCACTTTGATGGCTTCTTCGTATTTTTCCATCTCTATGAGAGCTGCGCCGTTGAAGAGATAAAACAGTGGTTGCTCAGGATAAAAACGCAACGCGCCGGAAGTGTGTTTGTAAAGACTGTCAACATCGTCAAGTTCCATATCGGTGAAAATCAACTGATACCAGGACATGAAACTGCTGCTGTCGCGCGCTATAGCGTCAAGATAATATTCTCGCGCTGTGCTGAAGTCTTCGTTGTTATAATGCACAGTGCCAATGACATAATATCCTAATTCCTTGTCAGGATATGTCTCTAGAAATGCCTTTCCTGCTAACTCGGCTTCTTCAACGAGTTTTTCGCTTTCCACCTTAGAATCAAACCAATATTCGTAAATCTGTTCTTTGGTCTTATAATCCAGATTCTTGTTTTTTATCATTAAAATAAATTCTTCAAAAGCTTTGTCGAGTTCACCGTGCTTTTGATAATATTCTAATAATGAAGTGTTTATGTAAGGGTCTTCTGGATTGAGTTGTTTTACCTTAAGGTATAGGTCGAGTGCGTCTTTGTCGCGGCCGCTTTGGATGTAAGTCTCAGCCAAAATGGACATATAGCGTGTCTCATAAGGAAAAGCATTCGTGAGTTTTTCCAGTTCTTCCACGACTTTGTCCCCATTTCCGAGAAGGTTGTAAGTCTCAATCTTCATCATCGAGATGTATTCGCTCACGCCGATGTTGTCTTCAAAGACGTCGAGTTTCACTATCATCTGCTCAAACCTCTCAAGCTGAAGCAAAGCGTCGATGTATACTTCCAGATAGTTTAGGTTATTTGGTTCATCTTCAAGTAATTCGTCATAAATATTGACGAATGACTCATAGTCGTAGTTGGATTTATAAAAATCTGCGAGACGAATCTTATACCATTTGTTAGTGCTGTCGAGTTCGACGGCGTTTTTAATCATCTCGAAACCTTTTTCTGGCAAGCCTTGGTTGTAGTATAGCACGCTGAGTTCATACATGCTCGCATGATCTTCCGGGAACGCCTTCAGGGCTTCTTCGAAATATCCTATCGCCATGTCGACGTTCTCTTTGTATTTCTCTTCAATGCCTTTAGAGAAAGCTTCCGCGTTCTGAGCGAGACTCGCCTTAGGTTGCAATGTGTCCTGACAAAATCCCGTGACGGAAATTGCCGACAATAATGATAATATGAATAAGATTCTACGCATTTTTTTATATGTCAACAGACAACGGACAACGGTCAACAGACTCTGTCCAAGTTTTTACTTTAGTTTATATGTCAACAGACAACGGACAACAGTCAACAGACTTTATCCATTGTTTAGTCCTTGGTTCTTAGTCCAAAAGTAACTCAGTGACTTGGTGACTTGGTGACTCAGTGTCTTATTTCCTCCCCGTATGTCCGAAACCGCCTTCGCCTCTTTCTGTCTCGCTTAATGTCTCGGCATTAACGACTTCCATTTGTTCGCATTTAGCGAAAACGATTTGCGCTACTCTCTCGCCGCTGTTGATGACGAAATCGGTGTCTGACAAGTTGACGAGGATGATTTTCACTTCGCCTCTGTAGTCAGCGTCGATGGTTCCTGGAGTGTTCAACACAGTGATGCCGTGTTTTATTGCCAAGCCGCTGCGTGGTCTCACTTGGCCTTCATAACCTTCTGGAATCTCCATGAAAAGTCCTGTTGGAACGAGAGTTCTTTGCATAGGTTTCAAAGTGATTGGACCTTCTGGTAAATAAGCTCTTAAGTCCATACCTGCTGAGCTGCTTGTCTCGTATGCAGGTAAGTTATTGTCTGATTTGTTGATGATTTTTACTGTCATAATTATGTTTTTATTCTATTTTAAGTGGATTTTTTCTTTCTAAAACGAAAACTATTGCGATATATGATATTAACATCAAAGTATTTATTGAAAGTTTTACGATAATGTTAAAATCTATTAAGAAATTGCTTGCGATGAATAAGACGAATGCCAATATGCAATATATTGCAATTCTTCCGATTTGATAAGGTATTGGCAATACGCGCTGTCCCCAGAAATATGAGACGAGCATCATCACGCAGTAACATGCCAGATGCGCGATGGCGGCTCCCATATAACCGATTCTAGGTATCAAAGTGAAGAAACAGATGAGGGTTATTATTGAACCGATTATCGCTATTATCGTTCCGTAATATGTCTTGTCGGAAAGTTTAAACCATATTGAAAGGTTGAAGACGATTCCGTATAACATATTGGCGATTAGGATAATAGGGACGATTTTGAGACCTTCGCGGTAGTCGCTGCCGTTTCTTCCTACGAAATGTTGAAGTATGTCCATATAGAACATGACGCCCAAGAAGATGAGCAGGCAGAAGATGACGAAATATGTCATGACTTTTGCGTATAAAGTCGGGGCGTTACGGTCTTTAGCGTGACCGAAGAAGAATGGTTCCGAGGCGAAGCGGAACATCTGGATGAATATCGTCATCAGCACGCCGAGTTTGAAGTTGGCAGAATAGATTCCGAGCTGCTGCATCGCATACTCCTCCCCTGTTATGTTCATGTCTGACAATACGTTTGCGTCAGGTATTGTGACAAGATATTTGATTAAGATTTTATCTGCTACTTCATTTATCATTCCGACGAGACTTATCAGCAGAATCGGGAATGAATATTTCAACATTGGAACGATGAGTTCTTTGTTGAGACTTATCTTCAATGTTGAAAGTTGTGGAGTAAGTAATATTAAATTTAATACACTTGCTAAGATATTGGAAATGAACACCCAGATGAGCAACGATGTCTGTTCTCCGAAGATGACTTCTGCTATCATCATCGACTTTTCAGGAATGATGACGAGGAACAGTATGTTAAAGAAGATGTTTGTCAAGACGTTGATTGTCTTTATCATACTGAAGCGACCTGCTTTGTTTTCTTTTCTTAACATTGCGAAAGGAATCGCTGCTGATGCATCGAGGGCTACTATTATTCCAAGCAGAAGTACGTAATAGCTGTTGAATTCGTAATGAATCAGTTCTGCAAATGATTTGTAGAAAATGCTGTAAAATATGAGGAAGACGACGCTTATCAGAAGCACTAGCGTTTCCGCATTGTTGAAGACTTTACTGCTGTCTTCTTTTTGCGAGAAACGGAAGAATGTCGTCTCCATCCCGAATGTCAAAATCGCGAGCAGCAAGGCAATCCAGGCGTATAACTCCGAAATCTGTCCGTATTCGCCAGAGACGAAAACGCGGACGTAAAACGGCGTCAATAAATAATTGAGCAGCCTCGGCACTATCGTGCCTAATCCGTAAATGACAGTCTGCCCGGCTAATGCCTTGATAGGATTCTTCATATTATCAATACTTTACAATTCTCTTAACGACATTACCATTCTCTGTAACGACCTTCACGAAATAAATTCCAGATTTCAAGTCAGACAAATCAATGGTCAATGTCTGTTGTCTGTTGTCTGTTGTCTGTTGACCAACAACAACGCCAGTTATTGTATAAACGACAACTTCCTCGACTTCAGTTTCAGTTGCGATATATAATTTGTCGCTCGCAGGATTTGGATATATCTTCACGTTTGAAACTAACATCTCCTCGACGCCTTCGCAGAAAGCGATGTCTTTTGTTGCAGTTGCGCCGAAACAGTCTTCGTAGACAGGTCGCACGTTGTAGGTATATGAACCGCTGCTTAGATTTTCGTCTTTATAATAAAGGTCTGAAGTCGTGCCGATGAGTATTGTCTCACGATATATTTCATAATTGACAACGCCTTCTGTCTCAGGTTTTTCCCATGTTAAAGTCACAGAATAATCACCGCCCATTATGTTGAGATTCTTTACGGCTTCGCCTGTCTTGATGCGCATTTCCTGTGTTGAACAATTGTTAATCCAGTTGAAGAACACTCCTTTTTGTGTTCCTTTGCCGCTGTAAATCTCTGCGCCATTGTCGTAGTTGATGGTGTATTTGCATTCTGAATCAACGCTGCCTTTTTTCCATTCAAGCGATACTTCAACGCCGGTTTTTATAGTTTTTGTAAAAACAGCGATTTCTCCATTTTCAATGGTGTAAGTGTCTGATTCTGAGTTGTCGCTATAATGAGCAAAAATCTTTGCGCCCATCCATCCGTCGCCGAATTCATCGCGCAAAGTGTATATGACATCGCAAGAACTTACGTAATTGATGTTAAAATTCTTAGTGCCATTATATTTGTCTTTCACTTCTAATTCAAAAGGAATGTCGAGGTCGCCAGTGGCGTTGCTTGCCAATGTGACGTTGTAATATGCTATAACAGAAGCATTTGGCGCAATAGAACCGAACTCGGCATTGGCGTTGTTTATGGTGATTGAATTGTCTGTGCTCTTTAATGTTCCGCTTAAGTTCACAGCGATTTCGCTTCCTGAGTTGTTCAGCACTATGCCTAAATCCGCTGTCTCGCCAGCTTCAAGTATGCCGTTGTTATTGTTGTCGTTTGTCACGATAATCGAAGAGAATCCGAGTGTTTTGTCTGTTGTCGTAACAGAAAATCTCGTCGATGAGATTCTTGTCTCTCCATCAAAGAATTCAACGTCAAAATAAAGTTTTTCTTGGTCTGCGACTTTCTCGTCAATAACGAAAGTGAAGATGTCGTTGATGCTAAATGTTTGGTTAGCAGCGATGTCGTTTATTGTTGTAGTATTATTTGTGATGTCGACTAAATTGTTTGTGCAAGTCAACTTAGCAGTGATGTTCTTATATGTCTCGCTTGAAGTGTTTTCAAAGTCGACATTGATTTTAATTTCTTCGTTGGTGTTAATCTTGCCGTTGTTGTTTTCGTCGCTGAAAGTAAAGTCTTTAAATGCTATTTTTCCGAGGTCGATGGCGTTGATAGCGGCGAGGGCGTCCACTCTTCCGGAACCAGTGTCGTTATTCTTTTTATCAGCGAGTTTTACTGCTGTAGTCTCTAATATTTCGCTTATTTCTGCTGGTGTCAGGTTAGGATTTTTTTCCAGCATGAGGCAGATGACGCCTGCGACGCAAGGAGCTGCCATTGATGTTCCTGTTGATTTTTTATAACCATCGCCATCGTGTTTTAATGAGACAACATTGACGCCAGGAGCGCAGACGTCAGGACGAATCAATCCGATGCCAGGTTCGTATGGATAGTCGGAATATGATGTTTCTTGCCATGTCACAGGACCGCGTGATGACACTGAAGCGACTTTGTCGTTTTTGTCGACTGCGCCAACGGAGACGACGCATGATGTGCCGCCGGAATTGCCTTGTTGGTCAGGGTGAATCCATGGTGCAGGGCAGCTGCCAGGGACTCTGACGTTGTTAGGAACTGGATTTGCGCTTTGTGAACCGCCTTCGTTACCTGCTGCTACAGAAGCGACTACGCCTGCTTCCAAAGTGTTGACACAGGTCTGACGTATCATAGTTCTGTCTGTCACTGATGAATTGGCGATGCCTAACGACATGCTTAATACGTCGGCGCCATGTTCGATGGCAAACTCCATACCGCTGATGATGGCGCTGGCGTTGGTATTGCCATTGTCGTTCAATGCTTTGATGCACATCAATGTTGCATTTGGAGCGATGCCTGTTTGTTTTTCGCCAGAACCGTCACCGCAAATTGTACCAGCGCAGTGAGAACCGTGTCCGCGATTGTCTTTGGTAATCTTATTGTTGTCGTAAGAGTTGTAACCGTGATTTGGATATTGCGAGCCGCCGTCCCAGAGATGGTCCGCTAAATCAGGATGCTCGTAGTTGACGCCGGTGTCTAATATCGCAACCAAAACGCCCTTGCCTGTGTAACCGAGGTCCCAGACTTTAGGAGCGTTGACTTGAGTGACGTTTTCTGTGATTTCCTTGCCTTCTTCAGCAACGCTGACGACTTCGTCCATAAGTGCTTTTCTGTCGCAATTGTGACCAATCAATAAAATGTCATCGCGTTTCGCTAGCTTCTCAATGACATCTCTGGTGGTTGTACAAGTGATTGAATTTGAAAGCCAATGACATACGACATCCGAGACCTCGTTCTTGCTTTCAGCAGATTTTATAACTGAAAGAACTCCTTGTTGTGTTTCTTCTGAGAAATTCTTAAGTTCTTGAATGACAGCCTGACGTTTGGTTTCTTTGTCAACGTATTGGTTTGAGCGTTCTCTTAAATCAGCACGGTCTAATTGTGACTTGAAAATAATATTGATGCTGATTTTTTCGTTGCTTTTCTGATCTAAAACTGATTGTAACTCAGGGTCGATTATGTTTTGTGCACAAGCGATTCCACTTGCGACGAGTGCTATGATTAAACACAAAAATAACTTTCTCATATTCTGCCTATTTTTATTTCTGCAAATATAATAATTTACTTTTTGATTTTATTTCTTAATATTTATTCTGAAAATAGTTCCTTTTCCTACTTCGCTTTCAAAGCTTATGGTGCTTTCTAATGTTTCCAAAATGTCATAAACTATTGATAATCCTACTCCCATTCCACTCGATTTTGTGGTGAAGTTAGGCATGAAGATTTTTTTCTTTTCTTCGTCTTTTATGCCGCATCCGTTGTCGCTGATTTCAATATCATAATAATTATTAACATCCTTAATTTTTATTAAGATATTTCCGTCTTCCTTCTTGCCAATGGCTTGGATTGCATTTTTGATGATGTTTCCGAAGACTATGCTCAAATTGTTTTTGTCTGATTTGATGATATAGTCGCTTTCGCTTTCTTCTTCTAAAGTGATATTTATGTTAGGATTGTTATCGTAAAGATTGATGGTGTTGATAACTAATTCCTTGATATTGAATGTTTCTATATTCTTCTGAGGTAATTTTGCATAATTTGAAAATGCTGTAGCAATGTTAGAAAGAATGTCGATTTGTTCTAATAATGTCTTCGTCGTCTCTCTTAATTTTTTGTCGATGTCAGGGTTTTTCTCGTCCCACGCCATTTGCAGGAACTGAATATTGAGTTTCATCGGCGTTAACGGATTTTTAATCTCATGAGCAACCTGACGAGCCATTTCTCTCCACGCTGTCTCTCTTTCCGAACGCATCAGTTTGTTCGCGCTGATTTCCAATTCTTTGATAAGGTTATTATAGATTCTAATCAGGTCGCCGATTTCATCTTTGCTGTTCCATTCTATCTCTTCGTTCTTGCCTGTAAGACTGATTTTCTTCATTTTGTCTTGAATGATTTCCAATGGCTTGATGGTGTTTCTTGTCATAAGAATGACTACCAATGCCGATATTCCCATCAAAACTAAAATTATATTAAGATATGTGATGATGAAATTCGAAGTGTTGATTTTACTGTTTATATTGTTGTCGAAATAAGGTATGTTTATAATAAAATGTGTGTTGCCTTCCTTGTCTTTTAATGGGAAATACGAAGAGTTGTATTTGACGCCGTCTATTTTTTCTTCGTCTGAATAATAGAATCTGTTTTTAAGTATGATACGGTCGTAAGCTTTTCTATTGATTATCTTTGATTTGAACCCGTTAAATAATTTAGGTTGTGTGGTGTTTATCAGATTGCCGTTCAAATCGTAAATGTTAATGTCGAGGAAGTAATTTTCTTTATAATTTTTAAGATAATCGTATTCTGTGATGGATTCTTTGTCGATGTCTTTTTCTAGACTTTTCACAATAGTCTTGTTCTTTTCATATTGAAACTCAAAGTTTTTCTCGTTTAATGAGTTGCGCATAAATATGAAAGAAGTGATACCTGCAACGATGAAAGATAATCCTAATGTTAGGATAATCGTCAGTTGCATTTTAGCATGTAAGGTTTGTTTGTAGTTGGTTGTTTCCTGTGTTTTGTATAATTTCAAGTTGAGGAAATACATCAGTATCAAGATGATGAAGATGTATGAGAAAGGAGCGATAACGTCAATGAAACGCGGTTTTTCTATTGTGACGATAATAGTTTTATTATCGTTGATGTTTTTTATTAAATGCTTGAAAATCTTTGTTTTGACATATTCTTCATCTTTGTATCTGAAATTATCCAACTCGTTTGGATAGTTGTAGCGACCGTATTTATATTGTAAGATGTTTGACTCGTAGCAACTGAAAGAGTAATTGACGAGTTTTGGCAGAATTACATTCTCTGATGAAGTTATAATTTCCGGAATGCCGATATGATTTAAGATATATTCTTTGTAAAATTCTATGTAACAAGTGTTTAGATGAGTAGAATCGATAGGGTAGAGGTCGAGTTTTAAAATATAATAGCTGTCTGTTGTCGGGTCATCGACTAAAGTCAGTTCGTCGCTGATTTTTTCTGTGTGATTGTTTTCTAAGATATTATTGAATAATGTGTTGCAATTTGCTTCAAAATCGAAGTCTTCGATTATTAAGATAGTAGAAGTGTCGCAAATAGTAACGGTTTTATAATAATCTTTGATTTCGTCAGTGTTAAAATATTTTTGGTTAAGATAATTTAAGATACTGTCGTCGGAAGGAAATTCGTTTTTCTTTTGCCAAGTGATGATATTGTTATCGTTTTTTAACTTTTCAATAGTTTTCAACATCGCATTCTCGAAGTCTTTGTCGGATTCGTCGCCAACTACATTTGCAAACCACGACATCTCTTCGTATTCCTTATTTTCTTTTACGAGATAAAGAATATAGGTTAATTGCATGGTCATCAGTGTGATGACTATAATGTTTCTAACAATGTTCCTGATTTTTAATTTTGATTTCTTCTCCCAAACGAGACTTAAGTAAAATACTATTCCGACAATAGTCGTGATTATTGAAAATCGTAATTCTATAAATTTATTTAGAATAATCTCTAAAACGATTCCTATGAGTGTAAATGCAACAATTGACCAGATGTACGATTGTTGTTCGCTTATGAAAATTTTCATTAAGCTTTGTAAAATGATAATGACAGAACAGGTGATAGTTGCTATTAATATAAGGAATATGTAACTATTTATTGTCGTGTTGTAGATTTCTAGGAATGAAAATGGAATGTTGATATTTGAAATTAGTTCGTATATTAAATATGTGTATATCAATAATATAAAGATAAATATAGAGCAACTTACAATTGTTCTTGTACTGTTTTTGAGTGATAATTCTTTTTTGAAGTTTAATGAAAATATGATTGCGTTTGTGAAGAATAATATTGTGAATTCAGCGAGACTTCCTAAACTGAATGCAAATCTGCAATCCTGATTTAAACACGAAATGCCGAATAAGTCGGAAGTGGAAATGAATAAATTATTCTGTAATAATATTATGATAAAGTAAATGATGCAGCTACTTAAAAGGAATTTGATTGCTGACATCTGATGGCGGAGGAGTAATAGACTTTTGATGAAAATAATTATTAACAAAATTCCAAGCAGATAAGCATCCAGATGATTCATCTTCGCTTGATAAATTATGTTAAAATTTATTTGGTTATCGTTTATTAAGAAATCTATGGAATAAGAACCATTGATTTTTTCTGGCAGATAAATGTTTTTGTTGGAAGAGTTAGGACTTTGATAATAGAGTGGGGTGGAGGTGAAAAGTTTTAATGAGTCGATTTGAGTAAGCGTTAGGAAAAATTGGTTGTTTCCTTGAGTGAAGATATTTTTTTCGGAATGTATTTCTTTGAGGATGATTGTTGGGTCGTTCAGGTCGGAGTTCCAATAAATGAGACTGTCGTTTTGGAAAATGTAAATCGCAGTTGTATTTATTGGATAAAATTTTTCAGGATCAGAAATTACGTCTTGAAAATTATTTTTGAAATGAGAGGCGATGCTGTCGTGCTCGTTCTGAATTTTTTCAAGCGAGGAGGAAATTTTATCGATGACTCTTTCTTCGCTGTTTCTTGCTTTGATGACGATGTTGCTAAAAATTAATAGCAAAGTCAGTAAAAACAAGAATGCAGATTCCCGAAAAATACGTTTTTTGTCCATAAAAATACGTTTTTTAATGTTATTTACTATAAATCAGCTAGTTAACATGATTTATATATTTCTTAAAATTTCTTTTGATTTAAGCGACGATTTTTAATTTTTCGACTCGTTGGTCGTTTTTGCCCTAAAATCGCTTAAAACGCCTAAAATCGCTTTTATTTCAAATTTCTTATTTTTTTAACAAAAGGCGTGCCTTATGTTATATTCGCAAAGCCATTTCCGGTGCTTATGGTTAAATGTCGTTGCTGGCTTTAAAAATATAAGCCAAACTTGAATATTCTCCTGATTTTCTTGCTTTTCTGTTTGATTTCCAACCTGTTAATGTTCCTTTAAGGAAGCTGTTTTTGCTGTTAAGGTATTGTTCGCTGAGCATTGAAATATAGAAGCTATCCCATTTAAGTGGTTTAATATCAATAAGTTGTAGGTTCGTTTCTTTGAAAATATTCTTGATAGAAGTCTGTGAGAAGTGACTTAAATGTCGTGGAACGTCGTAAGCAGCCCATTTGTCCTTGTAATATTCAGCGTCGTATGATTTATAATTAGGAAGCGCCAGAACGAGTCGTCCGTCTTTTTTGAGAATTCTTTGAAGATGATGAATCTCTGTTTTAAGGTCGGCGACGTGTTCCAGAACGTGCCACATTGTTATAATATCGAAAGAATTATCAGGAATGTTTTGAAGTTCTTCTGGAGATGATATTTTACAGTCAAGTTTTTTCTCGGCTATTTTTCTAGCATCTTCGCTTGGTTCAATGCCCGTAACATTGCATCCTTTTTCTTTTGCATAAAGTAAGAAATCGCCAACGCCACATCCTATATCTAAAATGCTGACTGCTGACTGCTGACTGCTAACCGCTATCTTAAATTTATTCTTGATATTTATCTTTTTTACCTTATTATAAATTCTCGCGAATAATCCTTTTTTCTCTTCGTTATGGCTCAAATAGTCCTCGGATTTATAGTAACTGCCGATTTTATCAGGAGCAGGGCAGGGACTTGTAAATAAAAGTTTGCAATCTTCACATTCTAATATTTCAAATTCTTCTTGTGTGAGAAAATAGTCTTTCAGTTTCAAAAACTGATGATTGTTTTCGGAATTACACCAAGGACATTTTTTGCTCATAATATTTTATTTCAATAATTTATAAATCTATTTCACGTGAAACTATCTGCCTAAGAAAATTGCGATGACGGAGATATCAGCAGGGGAGATGCCGCTAATTCTGCTCGCTTGTCCTAGAGTCTGTGGTTTGTGTTTCGTTAATTTCTCTCTCGCTTCCATTGTGAGAGAATTCAATGCGTAATAGTCAAAGTCGGGACTTAATTTCACATTTTCTAATCTGTTTAATTTATCAGCGACTTCACGTTCTTTGTCGATATAGCCTTCGTATTTTACGATGATTTCGGCTTCTTCAACGATATTTCTTACAGATTCTACGCTTAAATCGTAATTGCCTTTAAGGCTATCTATGACGCCAATCATGTCGGCGAGATTGATTTGTGGACGTGTCAAAATCTGTGCGAGGCGTGCTTTATTCGCTATTCCCGGTGTGCCTTTTGATTCTAACAAACCATTGATTCTTTCAGGACTGATATTGGTTGTCTTTAAGAAATCTACAAGTTCGTTAACTTTTTCATACTTGTTTCTATAATGATTCAAGCGTTCTTCTGTGGCGAGACCGAAGTTGTATGATTTTTCTGTGAGACGTGCGTCTGCATTATCTTGGCGTAATAAAATACGATATTCTGCGCGGCTTGTAAACATTCTGTAAGGTTCGTCGACGCTCTTTGTGATTAAATCGTCAATTAAAACGCCGATATATGCTTCGTCGCGACGTAAAACTATAGGTTCTAAATCGTGGATCAAACGATGTGCGTTGATACCAGCCATCAATCCTTGTGCGGCGGCTTCTTCATATCCTGTGGTTCCGTTGATTTGTCCTGCGAAGAATAATCCGTGAATCTGGTGTGTTTCTAAGCTATGATAAAGTTGGTTTGGAGGGAAGAAATCGTATTCTATGGCATATCCTGGGCGGAATATCTTGGCGTTTTCAAAACCTTCGATATGACGTAATGCTTCGTATTGTATATCTTCTGGCAGTGAAGAACTGAACCCGTTGAGGTAGTATTCTACGGTTGTTCTGCCTTCTGGCTCTACGAATAATTGATGCATGTCTTTATCTGCGAAACGCTCAATTTTATCCTCAATGCTTGGACAATAACGTGGTCCGATTCCTTTTATTCTGCCTGTGAAAAGAGGTGATTTTTCGAATCCTGTTCTTAAAATATCATGTACTTCTTTAGATGTATATGCGATGTGGCAACTGCGTTGCTCTTTTGGTTTTTCTATTTCTAAATAAGAAAATCCTGTTACGTCGTCGTCGCCTTTTTGTTCGGAAAGTCTGCTGAAATCAATACTTCTTCCGTCGATGCGCATAGGAGTTCCAGTCTTCATTCTGTCGGCTTCAAATCCTAAAGAGACGAGTTGTTCGGTGATTCCGTAACTTGCGCTTTCGGAAATTCTGCCGCCAGTGAATGATTTTTCGCCTATAAATATCTTTCCGTTAAGGAATGTTCCGTTGGTTAAAATGACGGTTTTTGAGTAGATGTCGCCGCCCATTGAGCAGTGTACGCCTCTTATTATGTCGCCTTCAACGATGAGAGAATCGACATGGTCTTGCCAGAATTCAAGGTTTTTTGTCTTCTCTAAAACGTTTCTCCATTCTGCTGCGAATTCAAATTTGTCGCTCTGTGCCCTTGGACTCCACACTGCTGGTCCTTTCGATTTGTTGAGCATTCTGAATTGGATCATGGTCTTGTCGGCAATGATTCCCATTTGTCCGCCTAAAGCGTCGATTTCGCGGACTATTTGTCCTTTGGCGATACCGCCTACTGCAGGGTTGCACGACATCGCTGCCATGGCATTCATGTTCATAGTTATGAGAAGTGTCTTATTCCCCATATTAGCAGCCGCTGCTGCTGCCTCGCAACCGGCGTGTCCGCCACCTACAACAATAACATCATACTTGTCGAAAATCATATCTTTTGTTTATTTATTTCACGTGAAACGTATTATCTAACTTCTTAATATTCATTAATTAAATCAAGTTTGTCTTTTCTGGATTGCAACCATGTGCTGACCGCTGATGGCTGATAGCTGATAGCTTTCATCTCATCTCGAGACATTTGTCTTCTTGTCTCCTCATCTCCATTTCGTCTTCTTCACAAAGGTCGTCGAAACCGATTAAATGTAAAACGCCGTGCGCCATCACTCGATGTAATTCGTCTTTGAAACTGCGCTCAAAAGTCACTGCATTGTCCTTGATTCTGTCGATGCTGATGTGAAATTCTGCCGATAAAATCGTCTCGCATTCGTTCAAAGGGAAGGTGATGATGTCGGTGTAAAAATCGTGTCCCAATAAATCTACGTTCATTTTGTAGAGATATTCGTCGCTGCAAAAAGAATAATATAACTCTCCGACTTCTTTGTCGTAGCTTCTGACAAAATCCCTGATCCATTCTTTTACGCCTGACATTTCTTCGGTCAAGACTTCCGTGTCGATGAATTGCAAACTGATCATGTTTACTCCTTTGTTTTGTTTATATTTTTCTTGAAGAAATAATCGTTGATTTTTTCTCTGTAGAACGGCTGGTATTCTATGCTGTTCATCTTTAAAAATTCTTGTTGTTTCTTCAGATTTTCCTGATATTCTAATTCGTTAATGTCACGTTTCTCGTAAGAACCTTTGAATTCTTCCGACTTGCGTTTTTCTTCTTTCTCGCGTTCTTCTTGTGCGTTCTGCGCCTTTAGCATCCTTGATAGAATGTCTCTGTTACGCTTCATAGTCTGACTGGAAATCTTTTTATTTACGAGATCTTCTTCCAGTTTTTCCATGTCTTTAATAATTTCGTTGATGCCGTCATCGCCAGTCAAACCGTCTTTCTTCATTTCTTCCAGCATCTTCTGCATGCCTTCGCGCAGCATCTCTTGTTCGGCAGCCATTCTCGCAAATTCTTCACTCATCGATTGCTGTGGTTTCTCGCCTTTCTGTTGTTGCTGCATCTCCTTGCGCAATTGTTCCAACTGTTTGCCAAGTTGTTCCTGCAAGTCTTTCATATTTTTCATGCTTTGCTTGCCCTTACTTGGTTTCTTGCTGTTCTTTGGTTTTGAACAAGAACCGCTAGCTTCCATCATGCTTTCGTTCATGTCGTTGAGAGATTCCGATAACATCAGGGCAAGATTGTTCATCGACATCATCGCTCTTTGCTGACGCGATGTGGCTGATGTCAGTGTCATTTCGTTCATCTCTTTCATCGCTTGACCTAATTGCTGGTTGATGAGTTGTAACTCTGTGAAAACGAAGTTCTTAATCTTCGGTTGACGCATCGCCATCTTCCTTAAGGAGTCTTCAACCATAGCAAAGTTGTCGACGATTTCTTTCTGACGACTAATCTTATTCGATAATGATGGGTCGTCTTTTTTCATACTGCCGACTTCATTCATAAGGCTTTCTTCTTCGTGAGAAGAACGAACTACGTTTTCCAATAAAATGCGAACCAAATGTGCGTCTTCTCCCATTTGTTCCATGCCGCCCATCATCATGTCCATGCTGAGACTCTCTGCCATTTGCTTCATCTTCTTGCCGGCATCATTTTTCTTCTGACTCGAACCTGTGTCGTCGCCGTTTTCTTCCATCTCGCCAGCTTCTTCCAAATCCTGATTTATCTCGTCTTCCATCTTCTCGTCTTTGGAAATGTTGAAAGGCTCTTGCAGACCTTTGTTCTTTTCCATAATGGAATCTAATTCTTGAGATAATTTATTGAATTGATTCTCAGCGTCTTTTGCACTTAAAGAGTCGTTGTTGTTCTCATTGGCGTTTTGCAACTTCTCCGATAATTCGTTCATCTTGTCAATCAATTCGTTAAGGTCTTTCTCTACCTTTAATTGTTCTAATAAAGACAGATTTCTGTCCATCATTTCCTGAAGTTCCTTATTGCTTTTCTTGAGGTCTTGCATCATCTGCTGCATCTTCTCGCGTGGCATTTCGCCAAGCATCTTCTCAATCTCTTCCATAAGTTTCTTCATCTCTTCAGGAATGACTTCTTCGAATAGTTTGTTAATTTCTTCTTGCTTCTTTAACAAATCTTCAGAAGTAAGTTCGTTTTCTTTCATAAAGTCCTGAAGGTCTTTCTGTTCCTCTTGAACTTTCTCCCATTCTTCCTGAATCTCCTTTTGCTTCTCAATGAGTTCTTTTATCTTTTCCTTGTCAGTCCAATCTAGTTCTTTCTTCGACATTAAATCTTTGATTATTTCTTCAATGTCTTTACGAAGTTCTTCCAAATTATTTGTCTTGTCTTCCAAACGTGAAATGATGTTTTCTTCTGTCGAATCGGCAATAGAATCAAGGGTTTCGTGAGTTGGAATGCTGATGTGGAACAGTTCCGAACGTCTTGACTTACTTCCATTTATTCCATCATTATCCCAAATCTCGAAATAGGATTTTATATCATCTCCGGGATATGTTGTAATTGTATCTAAATCAATGCTATAATAAAAAGAAGTACGTATTTCTTTCTTGTTTATGTCAATACGTTTTACAAAAGATTGATTAGGTTTGTTTTCGACTTCAAAATGATAAAGAAGTTTCGTAAATCCATAATCGTCAGCGATTAAGCCTGAATAATATGTCTGTTTTGAAAAGTTTTCATTGAAAGCTTGAACTTGAATTTCAGGATAAGCGTCAGGAATCACCTCAATGGTAAATGGAATCGGATTGTTGCTTTCGCTCCATTTGTTTGAGATATTGACGTAAAATTTGGAGTTTTGTAAAGCTTTGAAATTGTAGATGAAGTCATTGCCTTCTGATTTAAGAATATGATTTGTCGAATCATGAAGGACGCTCATCGTCTCAACATCTTTCGTGTGGAAAATGAATTTCACTTCAGTTCCTTGTGGAACCATAACTCGAGTTTTTCCAGATAAAGTCTCTTTTTTTCTGTTAATATATTTTGGGAAATTAAGTTCCGTCTCATAATGTAAAAGAGTAGGAGACGGATTAACAATTATCTTAATCTCTGGACTTACATATTCTCCGCCCGTGACTTGGAAATTCTCCGATTGATAAATATTGTTAAAGACGTAAGAAAATTCGTTAATCGACAACTTTGTCATCATTCTGGTTCCGACGGAAGTGTTGACGTAAAATTTCTCTGGAATCTTTTCGCCGGTAACATGAATCTTAAATTCCAAATCGTCGCCTTGCGTGACTTCGATTTCATTTGCCTGAAGACTCACTTGGAAAGGAAGCGGTTTCTCATAAAATTTGTCGTAATTGATGATTCTCTCGACGGGTTTTTGTGAAAAATCAGGGAAGAAAATTATAAGAGCGATTAGGATTGCAAATGAGATTCCGAATATTTTCAGATATTTATAATTTTCTTTAAGATTTACTGCATCGCTGAAGTTGAAAGCCTGCAGGTTTTTAGTCCTCTGTTCTATCGTCGCGATAAGAAGTTCGTTGTCGGAATTTCCATTTATGTCATCCGTAAGTTGGAGCGTGTTAAGAAGTTTGTCTTTTATCTCTGGGAAAAACTTTCCGATTAAGACAGCGGCTTCTTTGTCGGACATCTTCTTTCTGAAGCGAATCAGATTTACGATTGGTATAACGAAATAAAATATTGATACTAAGGAAAATGTTGATATTAAAGTGATGAAAAGTATCAGTCGGATTTTTCCTGAAAGCCAAGAGAAATATTCTATTCCATTTAAAATCAAGAAGAATAAAATAAGTATGACGGAGCCAATCAATGCGCCTTGAATAAGTCTGTTGAGATAGAATTTCTTTATGAAAGATTCTATCTTGCTCAACAAGATGTGATTATGTGATATTTTTCCGTCAGACAACATTATACCTAAATTAATAATCTGCAAATATAGTTAAAAGTCAACAGACAACAGACAACAGACAACAGTTTTTTTAATTGAAAATTAGGCTTTATGAATGTGTATCGGGACTGAATTTGTAAGTAAATAATTCTTATTTTTGCAAAAAATAAAATTCATATGAAAGAAGTACGCGTACGTTTTGCTCCAAGTCCAACAGGTCCGCTTCATATCGGCGGCGTCAGGACAGCTTTATATAACTATCTTTTCGCTAAGAAAAATGGCGGTAAAATGATTCTTCGTATTGAAGATACCGACCAGACACGTTTCGTTCCAGGCGCAGAAGATTATATCGTGAAATCTCTCGACTGGTGCGGCATCAAATTCGATGAAAGCGACATCGTCGGTGGCGAATATGGTCCATACAGACAAAGTGACCGCAAGCCTTTGTACAAACAATACAGCGACGAGCTTATTGAAAAAGGTTTTGCTTATTATGCTTTCGACACAGCAGAAGAACTCGACAAATATCGCGCAGAAGCTGAAGCACAAAAGAAGACTTTCATTTATAACGCAGAAAGTCGTAAGACTTTACGCAACTCTTTGACAATTAGTGCTGAAGAAGTTGAAAAAATGATTGCTGACGGCATTCCTTACACAGTGCGTTTCAAGATGCCTGAAAATTATGAAGTAAGAATGCACGACATCATCCGCGGCGATATCAAAGTCAACACAAATACATTAGACGATAAAGTTTTATTTAAGTCAGACGGAATGCCAACATATCACTTGGCAAACATCGTCGACGACCATTTGATGAAGATTTCTCACGTTATCCGCGGTGAGGAATGGTTGCCTTCAATGCCATTGCACGTTCTTTTATATCAAGCATTTGGCTGGGAAGCTCCAGAATTCGCACACCTTCCATTATTGTTGAAACCTGATGGCAACGGCAAACTCAGCAAACGCGATGGCGACCGCCTCGGTTTCCCTGTCTTCCCACTTCGTTGGGTCGACCCTAAGAGCGGAGAAGTTTCTTCAGGTTACAGAGAATCAGGATATTACTCAGAAGCTTTCATCAATATGTTGGCTCTCCTCGGTTGGAATCCTGGTACAGAACAAGAAATCTTCTCCATGGAAGAACTTATCCAAGCTTTCTCATTTGAACACTGCACAAAATCAGGCGCACGTTTCAATGTCGACAAGACAAAATGGTTCAACCACGAATATATCTTGAAGAAATCTAAAGAAGAAGTCGGTGAAGAATATCTCCAATGGCTTGAAACAGAAAAAGGTATCAAAGCCGACAAAGATTACGTCGTTAAGGTGACAGGTTTGGTTAAAGACCGCGTCAACTTCGTAAAAGAATTATGGGACCAAAGTTTCTTCTTCTTTGAAGAACCAACAACATACGACGAAGTCACTGTTAAGAAACGCTGGAAAGAAAACTCAGCAGAATTGATGTTAAAAGCTAAAGAACTCATTAACAGTATCGAAGATTTCTCAGCAGAAAACATAGAAAAGGTTCTCAACGAATGGATTACATCTAACGAACTCGGCATGGGACTCGTCATGAACGGACTTCGTTTGATGCTCGTCGGCGCTGGCAAAGGACCACACATCCACGAAATTTTAGAACTCCTCGGCAAAGAAGAAGCCATGAAGAGAATTGATAAAGGAGTAGTAGAATTGTCTAAAGTCTAAAGATGAAAGTCTAAAGATGAAAAGATATGGTTTATGGCTAGAGGGGATTTTGAGAGTTTGAGGGTATGGCAGAATGCTAGAGACTTTGTCAATTCTATTTATGACTTGATGGATGATAATAAGAATTATGGGTTTCGGGATCAGATTCAAAGAGCCGCTGTAAGTATAATGAATAATATAGCAGAAGGTTTTGAGTCTGGTACCGATGCCAAATATATTAACTTCTTGAATATTGCAAAAGGAAGTTGTTCCGAAGTAAGGTCAATGTTATATGTTTGTTTGGATAGAAAGTATTGTACAGAAGAACAATTTGAATCATTGAAATCACAAGCAATTCATATATCATCGCAATTATATAAATTGATAGAATATTTAAATAAAAAATAATAACCTTTGTCTAAAGTCTTTCGTCTTTAGCCTTTAGACATTTGTCATAGGTATGTCAAAAATCACAATAGAAAACATGGAATTCTACGCCTATCATGGTCACTTTGAAGAGGAGCAGAAGATAGGCACTTGGTTCAGTCTGGACCTGACAATGGATGTCGATACAAGCAAGGCTGAACTTTCTGATGAACTTGACGACACTGTGGATTATTCGGCGGTTTATCAAGTCGTTAAAGAACAGATGATGATTCCTTCAAAATTGTTGGAAAACGTTGGAAGACGCATTTTAAATACAATAAAAGAAAGATTTCCTGACGTGAAAGACGCCACTTTGAAGATAAGAAAAATGAATCCGCCTTTGGGAGGCAAGATGGCGTTTGTTTCTTTAGAATTGAAAGGCTAAAGTCTAATGACAAAAGGCTAAAGGTTTTTAATATAAACCAAGTTTTTTAAACAAGAATTTGAACAAAATCTGTTGACTGTTGTCCTTAGTCTGTTGACCTATAAAAAACATTTTGTTAATTTTTTTAAATTAATGTTTGTTCATTAAAAAAAAGTTGTATCTTTGCACTCTCAAAACAAGGTACCATGGCCGAGTGGCTAGGCAGAGGTCTGCAAAACCTTGTACGGCGGTTCGACTCCGTCTGGTACCTCAAACTAAAGGACGTCAATTATGGCGTCCTTTTTTTTGTTTGTATACGTTTTTTAAATGAAATTAACATAAATTAACATTTGTGTTAAAAAATGTTAAAAACGTCAGGCGTAATTCTTTTTCCCATAATTTTGCAATAGATATACAAGTGTGTCAATGATGTATTTTTTAAAGACGTCACAGGAGTGACATTGTGAAACATCATAGGTGTGATATTATGAGACGCCACGGGGGTGACGTCTCTACGTGATTGTTGACTTTAATCAAAACAAAATGAAACCAAGATTTTTAAACCACTTAATCAATTTATTCTATCCGCAGGTGTGTGCGGCTTGCGGTAACCTCTTGATGCGTAACGAAGAAAACGTTTGTCTTTCTTGTCGTTATCTTCTTCCTAAGACAGAATATGAGAAAAATGCCGACAATCCTTTGGCGCAGATGTTTTACGGACAAATTGATTTTCATGCAGTGACGGCGGAGTTTTTCTTCAGTAAGACGGGCAAAGTGCAGCATCTGCTTCATCAGCTGAAATACGAAGGAAACCAAGATGCTGGATTTTTTCTTGGGCAACAGATTGGCGAAAGCATAAAAGACGCAGAGCTCTTTAGAGGAATAGATTTTATTATTCCAATTCCGTTACATCCTAAGAAAGAACATCTCCGCGGTTATAACCAAAGTCACGTCATTGCGCAAGGCGTGGAAGATGTGACTGAAATCTCAATAATGAAAGACTGCCTTTATAGAAAAGTCTTCACTTCTACGCAGACCAAGAAATCGCGCGAGGAACGCTGGTACAACGTGAAAGATATTTTCGATATAAAAAACAGCGATCGATTGAAAGGACAACACATTTTATTAATAGACGATGTGCTGACGACAGGCGCGACTTTGAAAGCTGCCGGAACGACATTGTCGCAAATCCCAGATATAAAAATCAGCGTCGCGACAGCAGCGTGTACGGCGGGATGATTAAGACACTAAGTCAATAAGTCAATGAGTCAATAAGTCAGTGTCAGAGTCAATGGTCAGAGTTCAACTTATGTCCTAAAGCTACGATTGACAATACTGAGTAGTTTTCTGGGAGGTTGAGGATTCTCTTGACGTTGTCGGTGGCGTCGTTTCCTTCGGCGTCTTTGCGTAGTCTGATTTGTACCCAGCAGCTGCCGAGGCCGAGTTCTTCTGCTGCGAGTTGCATGATGATTGTCGCGATGGAGCAGTCTTCAACCCAGACATCGGTTTTCGATGTGTCGGCGGCGACAACGATGGCGGCAGCTGCTCCTTCAATAAGCGCTGCTCCTGATGCCTTGCTGACCGACAAAGCCTTGAGTGTCTCTTTGTCTTCAACGAGGATGAAATCCCAAGGTCTGATGCGATGTCCTGATGGCGATAATTTCGCCGCTTCTAAAATATATTCTAAAGATTTTTTATCAATAGCTTCGTCGGTGAAACGACGACATGTACGTCTGCTTTTTAATAATTCGAGGAAGTTTTTCATGTGAAATAATATATTGGGCAAAGATAGTTTTTTTAATTCATAATGCATAATTTAAACTAAGGCTTTTGAACTAAGAACTAAGAACTTTTTTTATATCTTTGTAAACCTTAAAAATACACTAACCCCTTTAAACTATATTCTCTAAAACTACTCTAAACTATTAACTATAAACTCTCAACTTTATAAAATGAAATCACTTTTAAAAGTCAATAACCTTAGAATTTCTTTCTGCCGTGATAGTCAATGGCAGGAAGCGGTGCATGGTGTCGACTTTGAAGTGTTTGAAGGCAAGACTTTAGGTATCGTTGGCGAGTCAGGTTCGGGAAAATCAGTAAGCAATCTCGCTGTGATGAAGCTGCTCGACAGACGCAAATCTAAGATTGAAGCCGATTCTATTTTGTTGGAAGATAAAGATATTTCACATTATAACGACGACCAGATGTCTGAAATCCGCGGCAGACAAATCGCGATGATTTTCCAAGAACCGATGACGTCCTTGAATCCAGTTTATAAATGCGGATTTCAGGTTTTAGAAGCCTTAGGCAGTCAACGGTCAACGGTCAACGGTCAACAGTCATCATCCACATCTCAGCAACTCAAAGAAAAAGTTCTAGAACTTTTCGAAAAGGTGAAGCTGCCAAATCCTGAAATTATTTTTGATAAGTATCCTCACGAGCTTTCTGGCGGTCAGAAGCAGAGAGTGATGATTGCGATGGCTCTCATTTCAAATCCTAAAGTCCTCATCGCTGATGAGCCAACGACGGCTCTCGATGTCACGGTGCAGAAAGAGATTTTGAAACTTCTTAAAGAGCTTCAGCGTGAGAACGGAATGGGCATGATTTTCATCACTCACGACCTCGGCGTGGTTTCTGAAATAGCCGACGATGTCATCGTGATGAACAAAGGCGTCATCGTGGAAAAAGGCAAGACACACGATATTTTAAATAATCCGCAGCATCCTTATACTAAAGGTCTCATCGCTTGTCGCCCGCCACTTGATTATCGTCTAGAGCGACTTCCTGTCGTGAAGGAATTTCTTGATGGAAAATGGATTGATAACAATCAGGTTAAGAATGAGTTGCTCATCACAGACAAAGAACGTGAGAAACAACACGAACTTTTATATTCGCAGGAACCTATTTTGAAGGTTGAGAATCTTAAGACTTGGTATCCACTTCGTAAAGGTGTTTTCGGTCGTACTTACGACTACATAAAATCCGTCGATGATGTCAGCTTCGACGTTTATCCAGGCGAGACACTCGGACTTGTAGGCGAGTCGGGATGCGGCAAAACGACATTGGGACGCAGCATTTTACGACTTGTCGAACCTACTTCGGGCAATGTCATTTTTGAAGGAAGAGACATCACGAAGTTGAATAATAAAGAATTAAGAGAATATCGCAAGCAGGCGCAGATTGTATTCCAAGACCCGTATTCTTCCTTGAATCCTCGTATTTGTATCGGCGACTCCATCGCAGAGCCGATGTTGGTTCACGGCATCGAGAAAGACGCCAAGAAGAGAAGAGAACGCGTCTGTCGTCTCTTGGAGGAAGTCGGGTTGGAAGCCTCGCATTATCAGCGTTATCCGCACGAGTTCTCTGGAGGTCAGAGGCAGCGCATCTGTATTGCAAGAGCTTTGGCTGTCAATCCGAAACTGATAATCTGCGACGAATCTGTTTCTGCACTTGACGTCTCGGTGCAGGCGCAGGTGTTAAATCTTATTAACAGACTGAAGAAAGAATTTCATTTCACATATATCTTCATCTCTCACGATTTAAGCGTCGTAAGATTTATGTCCGACAGAGTCGTGGTGATGTATAACGGTAAGATTCAGGAGATGAACGAAGCCGACGCTCTTTTCAACAATCCGCAAAATGATTATACAAAGAAATTGATTGCTGCGATTTGTAAGGTGTGATGACAAAAGGCAAAAGGAAAAATTTCCTCAGTTCCTCAAATCCCATACCTTGATTTAAAAGCATCTTTCTCTTCTTCGCTTGTCAAACTATTAAAGTTTCTGCTAAAATCAATATAAATGTTTTCTTCTATTTTCTTCAGATTATGTAACCACTCGTGATAATGAGGTGCGTCTTTACTTACTTTTGAATCAATGAGTTGTTGAGGGATTTCTCCTCTGCTAAGAATTAAATTTGTTATTATATTATTATTATTTATTGAAATTATATAGTTATAATTCAAAGTCTTTCCGACTTCCCGACATTGCTCTTCCGCAAAATCTATCACTTGTTTCTGTAAGGCTCTGTAAAGTGTTTCTATCTCGTTTTGCTTTTTTAAAACGATTTTGATGGAATCAGATTCCGATTTTATCTTGAGATTCTCGTTCTCTAAAGTTATCATTTCTTTTCTGAGAGAATCGTAAGAACTTTGAGAAGCAATCTCATAATTCATGCTCTTCAATGCCGTGATTTGTTTTTCAACAGAATCGGCTCGCAATCTTATCTTATGATTTTCATTTCCCAATTCAAACATCTTATTTCTTATAGAATCGGCTTGCGATTTTATCTTGTAATTTTCTTTTAACAATTTCAGTATTTCATTCTTAAGAGAATCATAGTCCTGTGAAGTTGTCTCATAATTCTCTTTTCCCAATTCTACAATTTCATTTTTGATAGAGTCAGTTTGCGATTTTATCTTGTAATTTTCGTTTAGTAATACTGTAAATTCATTTTTGATAGAATCATAATACTCTTGTGGAAAAGTCTTGGATTTTATCCTTTCCAATATCTCAATTTTATTTTTCATATTTGCTAATGTGAAAAATAAAATCGCAAAAATTGTTATAAGTAGAGTTATGACAAAGATGATGATATTAGTCTTGCTGTTGAGTTTTTTCTTTACATCAAGAGCGGAACGAAATCGTTTTTCTGGATTTTCTTCCAGACATCTTTTAATTATCTTTCTTATCTTAAGAGATTGATATGAAACATCTTGAATGATTTTTCCGAGAGCGTAGATGTCGGAGCGATTGTCGATTTTATTTCTTTTCTGTTGTTCAGGAGAAGCGAACGCTGCTGTTCCTGCTGGTTCTTTCAATATATCGAAATCGTCTTTATCGGCGAGACCGAAGTCGATGAGTTTCACATGATGTCCATCTCGAGTTATTAAGATGTTGTTTGGTTTTATGTCGCGATGGACGATTTGTTTGTTGTGAATATATGCAAGTGCATCGCAAAGTTCGCCGATTATTCTGAAGGTTTCTTTTTTAGAAATATTGTTTTTGGAGAAGAAATCGTTCCATGTCACGCCGTCGATGAATTCCTGCACTATGCAAATTCCGAGTTGAGGAATATCTTCAAAGGTGACGGTCTGAACTACGTTCTGATGCGACAGCTGTATTGCGATGTCGAATTCTTTTTCGAGCAGCGACTGATAACGAGGATTGTCTTTTTCTTTGTCTGTCAAACTTTTGATGACATACCACTTGCCATAGCGTTTGGCTTTATGAAGTTCGCTATAACCATTCTTTGAAGAATGTATCAGTTCGAAATTAGAGAACTGATTGGCGATATTTATGTTATCTTCTTCTATGAAACCAGAATTTAAGTCGGAGTCGAACATTGCTTTTGTAAAATTTATTCTGCAAGTATAGCAAAATATTTTAGAATATATTACTAAGAACTAAGAACTAAGAACTAAGAACCATGAACTCTAAACTCTGACTCTGAACTATAAACTATAAACTTTAAATA
>JAZOSA010000070.1:0-14014 GCA_045656905.1 Bacteroidales bacterium | reverse complement strand
CTTCGTAGGTAAGAAGGTAGCTGTCGTTGGTGGCGGTAACGTCGCTATGGATGCTGCTCGTACAGCATTGCGTCTCGGAGCAGAAGTCTATATCGTTTATCGTCGTTCAGAACAAGAACTTCCAGCACGTGCTGAAGAGGTGCATCATGCTAAAGAAGAAGGCGTTATCTTCCGTCTTTTGACAAATCCTAAAAAAATTTTAGGCGACGAAAACGGCTGGGTTAACGGCATGAGATGCGTTGAGATGGAACTCGGCGAACCAGACGCTTCGGGAAGAAGAAGCCCTGTCGAAAAAGCGGGTTCAGACTTCATCCTTGATGTCGATATGGTTATCATGTCACTCGGCACTTCACCAAACCCATTGATTTTAAGTACAACAGCAGGTTTGGAAGCTAATAGACATAAGTGCTTAATCGCCGACGAAGTCACAATGCAGACAACACGCAAGGGCGTATTCGCCGGCGGTGACGCAGTGAGCGGAGCAGCAACAGTAATCCTCGCTATGGGCGCAGGTAAGAAAGCTGCTAAAGGCATTGATGAATATATTAAGTCTATAAGTAAATAAGTAAATAAGTCTATAAGTAGGGACGCGATTTATCGCGTCCTTTGCTTTATGTTCATCGCGTCCTTTGCTTTTAAAAAACATTAATAAAATTAAAAATTGGACAAGGACTATTGACTGTTGTCCGTTGTCCGTTGACTTTAAAAACATGAAAAAGATATTTTTAACATTAGTGATGATGCTGTTTGTTATGACAGCGTTTTCTCAACAAATTTATAACGTCAGAGTCAGTTCTATGTCAGACGGCACTTTTGAACAGATGTATGGCGCGGTCAAGGTGTATGGCGGCGTGTTGAACGGAAAGAAAGACGGCGTGTGGGTTGAGAATCATCCTAATTCGGAAGTCCCACATTATATAATATGTTATATAGAAAACAAGAAAGACGGAGTTTATTTGGAATTCGACAAGCAGGCTAATCTTATAAAGAAAGTCGATTATAAAAACGATATGCTTGACGGACACAGCAGTTCGTTTGACAAGAATGGAAGAACTCTATCGAAACAAGAATATAAAGAAGGTCAGCTTGATGGCAAGTCGGTGCTTTACACAGACAAAGGCTATATCCAAGAAGAGTCAGAATATAAAGCAGGCAAGAGAGATGGCGTAACGACATGGTATTTGTATAATGAAAAAATGCAAGGTCCTAAGTATGTGATGTACACATATAAAGACGGTATGTTTGAAGGCGTTCAAGAGACATATTATGAAGATGGAAGATTGAAGACATCAAAGATGTTTTCTAATAACGTTGCCAACGGACTGGCAACAGAATATTATGAAGACGGCAGTATCAAGAGTGAATGCACATACAAGAACGGCGAGGTGAAAGGCAAGGTGAAGGAGTATAAGAAAGGGGAGAGGAAAATTGAAAGTTAGCTAATGTCGTAAAATCCATTAAATTTAAAGATTATGAATTATCTTCTATTAACTGCTTTATTGCCGGTATTGATTCTTATAATTTACATCTATCGTAAAGATAAGAAACAACCGGAACCTATAGGTCAGATTGTCAGAGCGTTTCTGCTCGGTCTGTTGTCGGCGCCATTGTCGTTTGCGGTGTCGGTGCCATCAGAGATGATAGGTCTGTATTCGGAAGAAGTATATACCGTAATGGACGCCATAAGAGTGTCGTTTTTCGGTGCGGCGATTCCAGAGGAACTTGCCAAGCTTTTCATTTTATGGATAGTGGTGAGAAACAACAAATTCTTCGATGAGAAGATGGACGGCATTGTATATGCGGTATGCGTCTCAATGGGTTTTGCGGCGTTGGAAAATGTTTTGTATCTCGTTGACAATATGGATTCTTTTATGGCAGTCGGCATGTCAAGAGCATTCACTGCGATACCAGGTCACTTCTGTTTCGGCGTGGTGATGGGTTACTATTACTCGCTCGCTACCTTCGATAAGAAAAATAAACTTAAAAACAAAGTGCTGACGATAGTCGCGCCGGTCATAGTGCACGGCATCTATGACTCGATTCTTTTCGCAGAAGGAGCACTTGTGGAAACGTTGGCAGAAATCAGTGAAGGCTTGGCCGGCATCGTAGGAGTCGCTTTTGTGGCGTTGTTTATTTACTTCTGTTTCAAGATGTGGAAATTCGGAAGCATGAAGATTCAACAGCATATCGAAAACGATAACAATGATGAGCAAAAGGCTCAAGAAGAGTTTAATGAACTGTTTAAGAATTAAGTCGCCAAGGTTCTTAGTTCTTAGTTCAACAGCCAACAGCCTAAAAAAAACTTTAGCCTTTAGTCCTTAGACTTTAGGCTTTTTTATTATCTTTGCCGACGATAAATGGTGTCCTAACGGACTCAATAGGGAATCGGGTGTGAATCCCGGACAGTTCCCGCTGCTGTGATCTCTAACAGCGTTCGACATTATGTCACTTTCTTTTGCCCCAAAAAGATGGGAAGACGCCGAACGTAAGGAGTAAGTCAGAAGACCTGCCGTTTATTATGAAGTCAAAAAGTCAATAAGTTTATAAGTCAATAAGTTTAATTACTTATAGACTCATAGACAAACAGACTTATAGACTTAAAAAAAGACTTTCGGGATAAGAGTCTGTCGAATGATTTTCATAAAAAGTAATCGACAAATCTTACTGGAAAGTTTTACGTTAATTAACTTATTTATTAACTAAAACTTAAAATTATGTTTAAAAATGTCAACGGACAACGGACAACAGACAACAGACTTTGTCCACATTTTAGCTGCAATCTTAATGGCAAAGAGGCTCACAATTCATTGCTCATAGCCCAAAGCTGATATGACTCGTCGTCTGTTAGTAATAATGTCGTTTCTCTTTGCGTTAAGTCTCACTGCATTTTCGCAAAACGATACCGTTATGCTCGAGAATATCGAGATAAGCGCGTCGTATATTAATAATAAGGTGCAGCAGAAGACCATGGAACGTAAGATTGACACTGCGGTGATAACACGTCTGCAGACGGTTTCGCTTTCGCAATTGCTTATCCAGCATTCGCCTGTCTTCATCAAGACTTACGGTCCGGGCGGCACGGCATCGGCATCGTTTCGCGGCACGACATCAAGTCACACTCTCGTCCTCTGGAACGGTTTCCAACTCAATTCGCCAACTCTCGGCGAGGTGGATTTCAGCATGATACCTGTCTTCTTCACCGACGAGGTTTCCCTTCAATGGGGAAGCAAGACTTCTGCCAACAGCGGCGGTCTCGGCGGCGTCGTCAACATCGCTAACAATCAGAAATTCAATGAAGGACTGATATTAGACGCGCGTCAGACTTACGGCAGCTTCAACACTTGGGGCTCGTATCTCACTGTCGGATATTCTGCCAAGAATTTCATCGCCAGAGTCAAGGCATATCGTAACTCAAGCGATAACGATTTCACTTACACCAACATCACTACGATACCGCATCAGGAGATGAAACAAAAAAACGCCGATTTCGTCGATTACGGATTCATGCCAGAAGTGCAGGTGCGGTTCAAGAACTCGCTGCTCTCATTCGTCTCGTGGAATCAGTTCAGTCACAGAAACTATCCGCAGATAATGCCTAACGTCTTCAATAATACAAAAGAATACGCCGACAATGATTTCTCGCGTAACTTCTTGTCTTACAAATATTATTGGAACTCGGGCAGGGTAGAAGTAAAGTCGTCTTATTTCCATGAAGTGCAGACTTATTTCTTGGAGTCGTACACATCTAACGGAAATCCCGTCACGCAGAATCACTCGTTGAATAAGTCGGATGTCTTCAGGCAAATCATTGACTTACAGCAAGACTTGTATAAGAGTTGGAAGTTATATGCAAAAATACAATGGGATAATGAGAAGGTGACATCGTCGAATTATGACTCGTCCACGACCTCGTCCCCAAAACGAAACATCCTTTCTTTTTACGCTGCCGTCGATGGCAAGATTTACAAGGATTTAGATTTAAGATTGACATTAAGAAACGACCTCATCTGTAGAGACGTCACCCCTGTGGCGTCTAAAAATGATAACATGGCGTCTCAAAATAATGGTTGGAAGTCACAAGGATTCTTCCCGACAGCGACGCTCGCTTACAGAATGCCATTCGTCAAAGGATTGAGTTTCAATTTAGGATATAGTCACAACTACAGAAATCCAAGTCTGAATGACTTGTACTGGAATCCGGGCGGCAATGAAAACCTCAAAGGCGAGAACGGAAAGACCGTAGATTTCGACATCAATTATCTTTATGAAAATCTTAATTTTAATTTAGATTTAAGAACGGGACTTTATTATTCTAAGGTAAAAGACTGGATACAGTGGGTTCCGACGACTTATCGTTACTGGATGCCGAAGAACGTGTCGGAAGTGATGGCGCGAGGAGCGGAGTTTCATCTTAAAGCAAACTACAGATACGCCTTGTGGAATTTTACAATTTCAGGAAATTACGTCTATAGTCATACGACAGACGAAAGCGAATACGCGCAACAATACGATTCAGATGGCAAACAGTTGATTTACATTCCAAAACATCATGCCAATGCCTTCGCTGAGGTACGATGGAAGACATGGAATCTGAATTATACCTTTGAATTTACAGGCAAGAGAACGACGAGTATGAAGGACGACGACTTCTTCGCTTACGACCTGCCTTATTACACATTACATCACCTTTCATTAGGAAAACAATTGAAAAAGTTTAGACTAGAATTTAGAATTAACAATTTGACAAACAACGATTATCAGACTGTACTCTGGCGCGCGATGCCTGGACGCAGTTATGAGGTTTATTTAGAATTTAAATTATAATAATGGTCAACAGACAACAGACTACTGACAACAGATATTGTGCATACCCAAGGACTGTTGACTGTTGACTGTTGACAGTTGTCCGTTGACAAAAAAAGAAAAACTATGAAAAAAACACTCTTTAACATTTTATTATTAGGAATATTATTGGCATTCGTATCATGTGATCCAGATAACAAAGACCCACAAGACAAAAACATCGCTAAGGGGTTGTTTATCTTGAATGAAGGAACATTCACATACGCTAATTCATCATTAACATTCTATGACCCAGAGACTGACACTGTGGAAAATAATCTGTTTTATAAAGTCAATCTCGCTCCGCTCGGCGACGTAGCAAACTCCATGGCGATTGACGAAAACGGAATGTATATCGTGGTGAATAACAGCAAGTACGTCTATAAAGTCGATGAGAAGACTTTGAAATACGAGGCTAAAATGGACGGTCTTACTTCTCCACGACATATCATGCTTGTTGATAAAAACAAGGCATATCTCTCAGATCAAGAATCAACAGGACTTTGGATTTTTAATCCAGAGACGATGCAGAAGACCGGTTTCGTTGAGACAGGCAACACAACGGAAAAAATGGTGCGCGTAGGCAATGAAGTTATCGTGACAAACTGGTCGAATTATTATCAGCCAGGAACATCGAATTCGACGATTCAATTTGTAGATATTGCGACAGACAAACTCGTTGATGAGATGGATGTTACTGCAGAGCCACATAGCATCGTTTTGGATAAAAATAACAACATCTGGGTTTTATGCAGCGGCGGTTACATGCCACCATGCGAGCCAGCCTTGTTCTGCATCAATCCAAAGACAAGAGAGATTGTCAAACGCTTCGACTTTGCGGAAGGCGATTATCCATCATCAATGGCGATTGACAAAGCGGGGGAGAACCTATTTATTTTGAACGGCGGCTTCGGTACTTTGGATTTATATAAGATGTCGGTTGATGCAAGTGAACTTCCGACAGTTCCTTTTGTCAACAGTCAACAGACAACGGACAACAGTCCTAAGGTATTCTCTACGGTTGTAGTTTCAGAAGACGGTGACATTTATCTTACAGACGTGAAGAACTACGTTCAAAATGGCGATGTCTTACGCTATGATTCCAACGGCAATTTCGTGACAAAATTTGAAGCCGGAATCGTTCCTGGAGCGATGATGTTTAATTAAGACACCGAGACACCAAGACTCCGAGAGAAAGCGCTGCATTGAGGTGTGGCGCTTTTTTGTTTATTACAGGAAATTTTTTAATTATACTTCTTGAAATTCTCTGCTTGTTCGAAGATTTCTTTGAAAACCTCGTCATTGGTGACAGGTGGATAACCATATTCTGCCAAAATGAGAATCAAGTCCATTTTTAACTCTGCCTTGATGTCGTCACGCTTTGACCAATCGGTGTATTTGGATTTGTCATCGACAATCTTCTTGATTTCTTCCGCTAAAGTCTTGGCTTTATCTGTCGGATAATCAAAACCGAATTGTTTTGCGACTGCAATTAAAATGTCATAAAAAGCCTTTTCTTCGTATGTTATTCCTAAGTCTTTGAACGACTGCTTCTCTTTGTTTATCTCTTTGAGCAAATCCGCCATCTGGCTTGCAACTTCGGTAAGCACTTCGTCGGCGAATATCGCACTGTCGCTTCTGTCGTTATATCTGTTTACAAGTTCGTTGAGACGTTGGGTGAAGTCGGTTCCTTTTATCTTGTTGACTTTCTTAAACTCAGTGATGACGGTCTTGAGCAGACGTTCCATCAGCTTAACTTTAGTATTAGGCATTTTGAGTTTTGCGAGTCGCTCCATATAATCTTCGCTGAGCACGTCGAGATTATCTTTGTCGTTACCGATTTGAATTATCTCTTCAACGCTTTCAGAAAGAATCGCTTCTTCAATCATCTTGCATACTCTTGCGTTCATCTGCGCTGCATCAGGCGTTTCACCTTTTGTGAGTTTGTAAATGATAGAGCGAATGCCGCAGAAATAATGTATGTCTTCTCTTTCTTCAAAAGTTATCTGTTCGCTGTTGCAACACATGTTGAAAGCAGACTTTAGTTTCTTGGTGTGTCCCATGAAAAGGTTTTCGGTTTCTTTTGTGACTTGTATAAACTCGGCACCTTTATTGAGACAGTCCAATTGTTCCAATGGTGAGCCTGATGTGAATTTGCTATAATCGAATTTTGCAAACATACGACGCAATATGTCAAGTTCGTCTTTTACCATCGCTATCGACTGTTCGATGGTTTCCACTGTGCCAGAGTCGATTTCGCCAGTGGCATAGCGTTTCAACGCCTTGTTCATATTGTTTTTGATGCCGATGTAATCAACGACAAGACCTTTGTCTTTGCCAGGATATACTCTGTTGACGCGTGATATCGTCTGTACCAGAGTGTGCTGTTGCAATGGTTTGTCGATGTACATAGTGTCGAGGCAAGGAACGTCGAATCCTGTAATCCACATGTCAACCACGATAGCAATCTTGAAGTTGGAATAAGGATTCTTGAACTGAACATCAAGTTTCTTCCTGTCTTCATCAGTGCCAAGTAAATCCCAGAGATCTTTCTCGTCGTCTTTGTTACGAGTCATCACTAATTTGATGCGTTCTATTGGCATCGCCTCGCTATTATATTGCTCCGAATCCTCTGCTGCCATTCCGTATTGAGGCAGTTCTATGATTTTGCTTGTCGGTTTCTGCCCCCATTCAGGACGAAGTTTTATTATCTTTTTATAAAGATTATATGCTATTGTACGATTAGAACAGACGAACATCGCTTTGCCTTCCACCGTACTGCCTTCTTCAATGCGAGATTCATAATGCTCGACGAAATCTTCTGCCACAGTTTGCAGACGGTCAGGGTCGCCGAGGATACGTTCCATTTGCGTAACTGCTCTTTTGCTTTCTTCTATCTGATATTCATTGGTACCTTCTTCGGCGCATTCTTCATAATACTTCTCAATCTCTTGAAGTTTGCTATTGTCGAGCAACACTTTTGCAGCACGACCTTCATAAACGATGCGACGTGTAATCTCGTCAGCGACTGATTCTGTCATGGTATAAGAATCGACGACATTGCCGAAGACGTCGATTGTGGCGTCGATAGGAGTGCCAGTGAATCCGACGTAGGTGGCGTTAGGCAATGAATCATGCAGATATTTAGCGAAGCCATAACTGCGTCGAACTCCATTGTCTGTATGTTGTACCTTTTGCAGTAGATTCGTCTGTGAACGATGAGCCTCGTCTGAGATACAGATTATATTGGCTCGTTCTGATAGTAACTTTGTGTCTTCTGTGAATTTATGAATCGTGGTCAGGAACACGCCACCACTCGTGCGACCTTGCAGATGTTCTCTCAGTTTGGCTCGGCTTTCAACTTCAACGACACAATCGTCGCCGATGAATGTCTTGGCTTTGCCGAATTGTTCCGACAGCTGAGTGTCGAGGTCGGTGCGGTCGGTGATGAGGACTATTGTAGGACTTGCGAACTCACGGCTGCGCATCAGCATTCGTGTGAGGAAGAGCATGGTGAAACTCTTTCCGCATCCTGTAGCGCCGAAATAAGTTCCGCCTTTGCCGTCGCCGTCTGCGTTTAACCTGCAGTGCTGGCGTATGTTGTTGAATAGTTTATGCGTCGCGAAGAACTGAGGATAACGGCATACTATTTTCTGTTCTTTCTTGGAAGAGTCGGGGAGGAAGACGAAATCTTTTATCACGCTCAGCAGCCTTTCTTTACGGAACAGACCTTGTATCATTGTCAGCAGAGAGCTGATGCCGTCAGTAGCTTTATCTTCCGATTCCACCTTACGCCACGCATAGAAATAATCGTATGGAGTGAATAAAGAACCGTATTTGCTGTTTACGCCATCGCTTATCACCACAAAAGCATTATATTTGAAAAGTTCAGGAATATCTCTGCGATAACGCACTGTCAGCTGGGTGAAGGCGTCTTTTATTGTCGTCTCTTCCTTGACGGCACTCTTGAATTCTAATACCACCATCGGCAGGCCGTTTATATAGACGATACCGTCGGGAATACGTTTCTCGGTGCCTTTTATCTCGAGTTGATTTACGATGCGGAATATGTTGTTGCTTTCTTTTGTGAAATCTATTGGTTCTATGAAAAGATCTGCCTTTGAACTATCCTCACGTTTTATGGCAAAACCCTCTGTTATCAGTCGATAAGTATGAACGTTATTCTCGTAAAGCGAGCCGCCGGCATTTGCTGTCAGACGAGCTATTACGCTCTCAATCTCCAACGGACTTATCCCATGTTCTGCATAGCGACTTTGCAAATACATGCGCAAGTCATCGCGAAGCAGCACATCGCACAGCTCTTTATGAATAAGTTCGCCGTTGGTGTAAATGTAACCCTCGTTTTCAAAGAGTTCCATTATAGCCATTTCGAGAGTATGTTCGTTGAAGTGAGGCATAGGGTTTTATTTTTGTTTTGTTAATTCATTATATAATGACTGTCCTTTTATCGTAAGAAGATATTTCTGTCTAGGATGACGAGGCGAGTCTGGATAAAGCAAACAGATATATCCTTCTGCAATGGCAGGGTTAAGATAGTAATCTGAAAAATGTTCACGATTCTTAAGTCCTATTGCCACTAACATCTCTTTCACCGATAACTTCGCCTCACCGACAATTTGTACTAATTTTTGAATATTCAAATTATCAGTATGCAACTTGTCGGGTACTTGTCGGGTACTTGTCGGGTACTTGTCGGGTACTTGTTCGGGCGTTGCCAAGTTTGGTTGTACTTTCCACTCTTCTGTTGGATGAATATGCAAATAACGATTTCTCAAATCCCATTTTTCTCCAAACAACAAATTAGAAAAGAAACGAACCAGAAATTCAGGTGCATAATTAACGCCTTTAGACAGATTGCGATAGTTGGCACGAACTAAAGCATTGCGAAAATACCAGGAATGTTGTTCAAAAAGTTCGTTGTTGACATTAAAACCTTGGGAGCGAAGATATTTGATAGTGAAGATAGCTGTTGTACGAGTATTGCCTTCACGGAATGGATGTATTTGCCATAATCCGGATACGAATTTAGCTAGATGTTCTACAATCTGTTCGTTGTTCAATGACGAATAATCGAATAGACGTTCTTGTTCTAAGTCATATTTCAGTGCCATTTGCAAGTCCTGCCATCTGCCGTAAAGGACGGAATCACCTTGAAGCACCCATTCTTTTTTAGATATGTCGTAGTCGCGGAAATGTCCTGCATGTTTGAAGACGCCCTCAAAGATTGCCTTGTGAATAGCGGCCAGTCCAGCTACGCTATAGGTGAAAGCGTCGGTTTGTAGCAGTTTTGATATATTGCCGGAAACCTTGTCAGCCTCTTCAATATCATCATCATTTTCGTTATGAGTTGTTTTGGTGATATAATATTGTTTTACGAGTTCGCGAGCCTCATCTATAGAAATTTCACCTTCGATGTTTCTGCGAGCTGTTTCTTGCAGATATTCCGAAGTCTTCAAGCCATCAACAGCCTGCAATCCTATAGCCACGCGCCAAGCCTCAGCGCGTTCACGTTTCTGCGGCTCCGCCTGACGGATATATTCATCAAAATTCAAATATCCACTATTCATAATTATATTACCTTAACATAACATTCTAACTTAGTCATCAATTTGTCTTGTAAACTTTTCAATATAATATAAACCTTTTCTAACGTTTAATACTACAATAACTCTTAATCTTACAATGAGGGCAAAAAGAATGCCCCATATCAACATCCAATTGAATAAGTTTACGTTCACTATCCCAGCAGTGAGAACAATATACAACAGAAGTATCATTACCCAGAGTTACAAACAATCCATCATACCTAATAATTTTAGATTCTATATCCTGCTTTTTTCGTAAATCATCATTTTCCTTAGTTAACCTATTAACCTCACTTTGCAACTCTAAAGCCTGTGCACACAGATCCAATAATTGCTGATATAATTTTATATTATCCGCCTGTTGTACAATTTTTGCAACATCTTTTATTCCTTCATAAAGTCCCATATTTCTAATCTTTTTTATTAAATAACACTTAACAAATCACATTAAAACAGTCCTAAAATTGTATTAAATTTAATATTCAATCTATATCAATTAAATGGAAAAGTTTATCATTGAAATAATGAATTATATTCATCCTCATCACTCATTTTAATTATCAAAAAATCAATCCATTCTTGAGTATAACCATAATTTTGATTCATTGCATCATACACACAATATTTTGCATTTGTTCTTTCTGGATAAGGATCACCCTTTTCAGGTCTCACGGCATATTTTTTCCAACATCTTGTATGCGTATTAGCATTAAATTTTTCTACAAATTTCTTACCCTTCACAATAATAGGATTTCCTAATGCATTTTGAACTTTTGCAACAACATATCCAGGTTTAAATTTATCATCATTTGCAACAGGCACATGCACATGCTTTTCTTTTATCAAAGCAGCAACCCTATCTACATTTTTCTTTTCTTCATCTGTTAATTTATCATAAGCAAAAAATTTAATTGGCAAAGTATCTTTAGTATTATGATTGGCAACTTGCACCAAAAAAGCTTTAAAAGCATATTCACCTGACTTAAAAATATCAGTATGCAAAGACGACCTATAGTTATTAATAAAACTCAATACACTTTCATAATCCTTACTTAATTTGGTCGCCATTCTTAATGTTTCTGAAGACGGGAACATTTGTAATGCAAAAGATAAAGATTCCCTTAAACAATATCGCACACCAAACTCCTTCTCAACAATCTTATCAAAATTCAACAACAAAGATTCACACTCTCCAAAAATATCTGAATCCAATTCAGGCAAAAACTTATGTTCAATTTTATTTCGTAATGGAATAAAAAATTCTATATTTTTCCTAATAGGGCTATTACTATCTGAAAAATATTTTGACACACATGTTTTTAGTTCCCAATATTGTAATTCACCATTTACTTTTTTATACCTTCGCCCATCTTTATATATAGGTTTAATATTATTCTTAACAAAAACTGCATGCAATAAAGAAGTCCAAGCAATACACATAAGAACAATATACCCTCCAGATTTAAACTTAACTGCTGGCTTATTATACATTTCTACAGCCAATAAAGCTGAATCTGTTGCTTTATTAAGAAAAGCTTTAACTTGTTTAGGCAGACCTTTCATATTTTTTTATTTTTCAACCACAAAAAAAATTATTTATTCTCACTGGATTCAATAATAGCTATTGTGTTATCTAAATAAACTCTTGGATTTCCTGAAACTGTTTTTCTCAAATCTCTTAGCCAAATAGTCGCATCAGAACTTATATCTCCCTTCGCCAATTTTGCAGTCATTTTATGCCAAGCTACATGATAATGCTTTGACTTCCCTTTTTTTAACGGTATCACAATATCTTCTATCGGATAATATTTATTTCCATTAATAACATTTGAAACAATTTCTTCCATTGATTCGTGAAAAACAACACCATAATAACATAACTCTTCCTCTAATAAATATGCATCAACTAACGCCTTACCAAAAAACAACTGATTTTCTTTTTCAAAAACCATTTGTCCCTTGGCAATAGCACCTCGCAAAGCAAATCCTGTCTCTAACGCAGTTTGCATTAAAATAACAGCTGCTTTACAAATTCTATTTAAATCTTCGACTCCACCTCCCACAGAAACTAAAACTATTGAATCTGAAAATTGAGCCATATCTATCAACTTCTTATTATCTTTCCCTTCTAACAAAGGTTTTAACTTATTATTCTTTGTTTTAAAGAATAACAATTGCTTTTCTAACTCTTCAATAGAAGTTCTATTAACCCTCTCTTTAAATCCCATTATATCCAAATAAAGAACAAATTTATCCATAATATATAATTATTTCCCCATCTTTGCCAATAGCAAAGACTGTAATTCGGTTAGTTTTTCGTTTTCCTTTTCTAATAGCTGTCTGTTATTGTATATTATCTGTACTTGTAATTCAAAGTCTTTAATATAATTCAAACTTGGAATAATACATGGCTGATTATTTATTATAGATTGTGTAAGCAGTGGTTGACCAGATCCTTCACTCTGACCATTCAAGTCGATTTGCTGTAATGTCAAATATATATATCCAATATGTCCACTTTTTGATGTGGTCATCATCGCATTATCATTAACAAAACATTCTCCATGATGAAGGAATAAAGAACCACAGTTAATTCCTACACGACCAATAATTACAACATCTTTTGCATTAGACTCACTTGTATATCCAACAATACCATTACCTCCGTAAATAGGGATATTGCCATCAGATGGTATAATTGCCTTGCCATTTCTAATTTCAATTATATCGTCTAATGTCCCCATTCTCCAGCCTTCTGGCAGATTTTCTTTATCGATGTCATCTACAAACATTTTGCGGTAGAGCGTCTGGGCGGTTTCTTCTAACTTACTAATCATCTGCTCGTTCAAACGAATTCGTTTGCTCAATGTCTCATATTCCGCAACAATCTCTCTTTGCCGTTCAATCGGTGGAATATAGATTGAAGTATCACATAATTCATCCCAATCATATCCGCCTCTAACAGCTGCATCTGATTTGAAGTCTGCATATCTATCAAATTCATTCCGCATAAACCACATCATCAGGTATTGTGGATCAAGTTCATTGCTGTTTTTACATTCAAAAGTTACATATGCAGGAGATACGATTATAGGAGAATCTGTATTGTTAATAGCAATAGGAACCTTGTGAACACGGATTACAGACATCGTGTCAAATGCAAAAACATTCTTTCCAACAATCTTATACTTGCTCAAATCGACACCAATAATATTGGATGTAGAAGGACGAAATTGTTTGGTCATACTAAGACCTAATAATTTCGTAACAGACAAGTCTCTATTACGGACGTCAATTTCTTGTATGTAGTTGCCTAATCTTTTATATTCGTTCATCTGTCAATCCTCCATATCCTTTAATTGCGCTTCAATTTCTTCAATCGTAGGAAGCGAAGATTTGTAATCGGCAGTGAGTTGGTCGTATTCTTCTTGTAATTGCGAAACAACTTGTTTCGTAATTGTAAGTTTTTGATTATAAAAATTATACCATTTGCAAATTAATTGTAAATTTCTGACAGAGAATCCGCCCATTTCAGGGAACTCAGCAGATAAATCTTGACTAAGTTG
>JAZOSA010000069.1:0-2457 GCA_045656905.1 Bacteroidales bacterium | reverse complement strand
TTGCGTCTAAAAGGCAAATGAAGAAAGAAGAAGCACATATTATAAAGGAAATCCTCAACGGCAAGACGGAGCAGTATGAATACTTCCTCGACCGCTATGGTCAGCAAGTGTTCGTGTTGGTTGACCGCATCGTATCCTGTCAGGAGGATGCTGAGGAGCTGACACAAGATGTCTTCTTGAAAGCTTTCCAGCAACTTTCTTCATTCAAGGCCGAGAGCAGTTTCTCTACTTGGATATACCGGATAGCTACCAATCTGGCTATCTCGGCTGTTCGCAAGAAGAGGAACGATGTGTTGCGTTTGGACGATTCCGTCTTCGCCAATCTTTCTGACACCCAAGTGGATGAGGCTTTGGAAGATGATAGCGAAGAACAGATGGAACGTCTGCAACAAGCGATGAACCAATTGGAAGCCGACGAACGGGCTTTGATAACCCTCTATTATCTGGAGGAAAAGCCGTTGGCCGAGGTCGCTTTCATCTTGGGAATGACGGAAGGGAATGCCAAGGTCAAGCTTCACCGCATCCGTAAGAAATTGTATGTACTCATTAAAAATCAGGAATAATGACACAGAACCAAACAGATAAAGGATTAAGAAAGGCGATGAAAGCTTCAGCATCTCCTCGCCTATCTACTAACTTCACTTTCCGCACGATGCTGAAAGTGCAGGAAGCCATCCGCTTGAAGGAACTGAAACAGGAAAAGCAGATGTTTTGGGTAACCGTAGCGGCTTCCGTATTTCTATTGGTGGGAGGCGGAGTGGTCATCGGCTATTTCTGGGGTGATGTCTTTAGAGAAGTGTTTACAAATGCCTTCACGGCCTTTACCCGACTGGATTTGTTATCTTCTCCTTATGCGTTCTTGTCCTTGGCCGTCTTGCTCTTATTGGGGTTCGATTATTGGGTGCGTCGGGCTTATTTCAAACGGCATGGGAAGGAGTGAAAATACTGAATTTAGTGGTTGTAACCGCCAAATTTACCCCTAATTTGGCGGTTTGGACAGATTTTATCTTTTATAGTAGATAAAAATGGTCAAATAGAGGTTTTCATCTTCTATAAAAGATATTTTTCTTATCAACGTACAAATTCCCAAAAATTTTCTGGTGAAATGACATCGAATGAAGAATTCGGATATGCCGATGTAAATGATACCGGTTGTTTAGCTTTTACTTTTCCGTTCCATTTAAATTCATAAGTACGAAGCAATCCATCTTCTTCCTCTACGAGGTCTATTTCTTTTTGGTCATGTGTTCTCCAAAAGTAGAGTTGGGCATAACTGCCTGTATAGATATTGCGTTTCACTCGCTCGCTTACCATTAAGTTCTCCCAAAGAGCTCCCATGTCATTTCGCAATGATGCTGGTGCAAAATTGGAAAGTACAGCATTACGGATTCCATTATCATAGAAATAGACTTTCTTGCCTTTCTTTATTTCATTACGGAGGTTTCTGCTAAATGAATCGAGCCGAAAGACCACAAAGCACTTTTCCAATAAATTGATATAGTTCTCTACCGTTTCTTTGTCTACACCAAGCAAATTGCTCAATTCATTATAAGAAACTTCGCTCCCTAATTGGAGAGCCAAGGCTCGTACTAATTTTTGAAGTACATCCGGCTTTTTCAAACCTTTATAGGAGAACAAGTCCTTGTAAAGATAGTTGTTTGTCAACGTCATTAGTGTGCGTTTGGCATCTCCAGGAAATGTTACGACCTCGGGATACATGCCATAGATGAGGCGTTGCTCCAACATCCGTTGTTCCTCTCTTTCTGAAGTTTCATTGGCTAATTCCATAAGTGAAAAAGGAAACAGTTTATATTCAATCAGTCGTCCTGTAGCAGGCTCGTTTATTTCACTGGATAAATCCAGTGATGATGAACCTGTCACGATTACATCCGTATCTAGTTTCAAGTCTCCGATTTTCTTTAATGTCAAACCGATGTTCTTGACTCTTTGAGCTTCATCGATGAAAACCATGTTATACGAGGAAAGCAATGCGCGGAGTTCTGTAGTTGTTTTCTCTTCAATAAGAAGAATATCATCGAGGTCATCGCAATTGAGCGATAATATTTTTTGACCTTCTCTGCGTAATCCTTCTAACAAAGTGGTTTTTCCTACTTGACGGGCACCTAGCAGGATGATGACTTTTTTACGGTTAAAGTCATTTTGAATGGAGGATTCAATACATCTTTTAATCATATCTGAATATTTTACGCAAATATAATTTTTTAGGTTGTAACCACCAAATTTATGCTGAATTTAGTGGTTGTAACCGCCAACTTTACCCCTAATTTGGCGGTTTGGACAGATTTTAAATCAAGTTGCAAAAGTATCTTTCAAAAAATCAGAATGTCCTAACTGCTTGATTTATAAAACTAATTTCTGACTTTTTGTGCTGAATAATAACTTTTGAAAAAATCAGGAATTATCATTGATAATCAACAGGTTGACTGTTTCTGATTT
>JAZOSA010000068.1:0-5771 GCA_045656905.1 Bacteroidales bacterium | reverse complement strand
GCAATACAGTTTCTAAAGAAACGAAATTGGACGAGAAAATGAACGACACCTTAAACATAGTTTCTTATGCAGAAAACTTAAAAATCTACAAAATCGAATCTGGCTATAAACTTGTCATAAAAGATTTAACTTCTGAAAACGAATTTTATCTTTTCAATGATACAGTTACTATTCCTAATGATTTGACATCCAAAACGATAATACGAACTCCTGTAAAATCTGTCGTTGCTTTCTCTTCAACACAATGGTCTGTGTTTCAAAAACTTGGCGAAATAGATAAAGTCAAAGGTATTTTGGAAAGCAATTATACGACCAACAAAGATATTTTAAGACTTGTTGCTGAAGGAAAAATCATTGACGCAGGAATGTCGACAAATGTTAATGCCGAGAAAATCATACATTTACAACCTGATGTAATTTTGGTGACGCCCTATCCTACTGTCGACTATTCACATTTGGAAGAATTGAGTGGCGCAACTATGGTTTCTTTTCCCGATTATCTTGAAAGTCACCCGCTTGGACGCGCAGAATGGATGAAAGTCGTGGGACTTTTATGCGGAAAAGAGGAACTTACAAATCAATGGTTCGATGATGTCGTAAGACGTTATGAATCTTTGTCTTACAAATGTTCTCTCATTGAAGACAAACCGACAGTATTTTCCGACTTACCTTTTGAAAATCAATGGTATGTGCCAGGAGGAAATAGTTATATCGCAAAGATATTTTCTGACGCAGGCAGCGATTATATCTGGAAAGACAACGAGTCGACGGGAAGTCTTCACATTGACGCAGAAAGCGTTCTTTTAAAAGCACAAAACGCTGATTTCTGGAGAGTCATCAACTCGTCAGATATTCCATTCACTTACGAAAGATTGAAAAACGAAAATGAATTATATCCGCTTTTCAAGGCATTTAAAGAAAAACAACTGTTGGTTTGCAACGTGCGAGAAAGCGGATATTTTGAGAAATCACAATACGAACCAGATGTCTTATTGGCGGATTTTATCTATCATTTTCATCCAGAATTATTAACAGAAGAATGGGAAAATTACGTTCCAACATACTTCAAGCGATTACTTAAATAATGACTAGTAATAAAATAAATATCAGTGTTTTAGTTGTAATAATATTTTTAGGAATATTATTATTTTTCCTTAATCTATTTGTAGGAACAGTCACGATTCCATTTGCCGATTTGTTCAAGGTATTTTTCGGAGAAGAAACGAATCATACAGTATCAACAATCGTCTTTGAATATAGACTTCCTCAAGCCGTGACAGCACTTCTCGCAGGAGCAGCTTTGTCGGTTGCCGGACTTTTGATGCAGACATTATTCAGGAATCCACTAGCCGATCCTTCAATGCTTGGAATCAGCAGCGGCGCTGGATTGGGAGTCGCAATAACAATCTTATTTACAGGCATTTTAGGCGGCAGCGCACTTTCCACTTTTGGATTATGGTCGAATATTGGAGTAAGCATTGCTGCGTTTTTAGGAGCGACATTGGTTTTGATGCTGATACTTGGTTTTAGCAGTCGCGTTAGAAATATGACTACATTGATAATCATTGGTTTGATGGTTTCATATCTCGCAGGTTCGTTGACAGACATAATGAAATTCTTCAGTATGAAAGAAGACATCCACGCCTTTGTAATATGGGGAATGGGGTCATTTTCAGCAGTAGGAAAAACTAAATTAGCATTCTTCTCAATAAGCATCATCTTTGGACTTTTCGCTAGTTTGTTTATGTCTAAAAACCTGAACATTATGCTTTTAGGAGATTTATATGCCGAGAATTTAGGACTTGACGTAAAGAGAAACAATCTGTTTGTCATACTCGTTTCTGGTTATTTGACAGCGATTGTGACAGCCTATTGCGGACCGATTGCGTTTTTAGGATTGGCAATTCCGCATCTGACACGATTCATTTTCAAGACCAGCGACCACAGAATATTAGTGCCTGCTGTCATGTTAATAGGAGTGATTGTCAGTCTGTTGTGTAATTTAGTCGCAAGAATGCCAGGTTTTGAAGGCAACCTTCCGATAAACGCAGTGACAGCATTCATTGGTGCGCCTATCGTGATTTGGGTTATTTTAAGAAAAAGATAAATGTTTGATTTTTAGTGATATAAAAATGGAAGTTTTAAAAACTAAAGATTTACATATTGGATATAAAGACAAAGCCATCTTGCCTCCTATCAACGTGAGTTTGGAAGAAGGAAGTCTGATTGCTTTAATCGGGCCAAATGGCGCGGGAAAATCGACGCTTTTCAAGACGCTGACTGCGCATATCAAAGCGATTGGCGGAAGCATAGAATTGATGGGAAAAGAACTTTCTGGGTATTCCGCCAAAGAGAAAGCCATGTTGATTGGATTGGTTCTTACAGAGCGACCTGACGATATGTTTTTAAAGGTATATGATGTGGTCGCGAGTGGTCGTTGTCCGTATACAAATTTCTTTGGTAAGATAGAAAAGGAAGACGAAAATATAATTCAAGAATCACTTGATATAGTTGGTATAAATAAATTGAAAAACAGATATTTCAATACATTAAGTGATGGAGAAAAACAAAAGGTGATGATAGCAAAGACATTGGCACAAAACACTCCTATTATATTTATGGACGAGCCTACCGCTTTCATCGATTATCCAAGTAAAATCGAACTGTTTTCTTTGATGAAAATGCTGACAAAAGAACGAAATAAGACCATTATTTTCAGTTCCCACGACCTTGAATTATTGTTACGTTACACCGACGACATCTGGCTTATTTCAAAAGGAAAACAGCTGATTTCAGCCAAGAAAGACGATTTGATTGGAAATGATATTTTGAAAGAATATTTTAACTTAAAAGAAGACATTAAAATCTGATGGAAAACTATATTTTTGAATTGAAGATGAAAGTCCGCGACTACGAATGCGACGGACAAGGAATTGTAAACAATGCTAATTATCAACATTATACAGAACATACACGCCATGAATTCATAGAATCCAGAGGTGTGAAATTCGCTGACTTACACGAACAAGGCATCGACCCAGTCGTTGCTCGTATCTCATTGACATACAAGACTCCATTAAGAGGCGGCGATGAGTTTTACAGCCGACTTAACGTCAAGAAAGAAGGCATCAGATACGTTTTTTACCAAGACATTTACAGAGCATCCGACGAAAAACTTTGCGTTAAAGCTATAGTGGAATGTGTCTGCGTCATCAACGGAAGATTAGGAACACACGAACAATTCGACGCCATGTGCGAATAATCTCATCTAAGCTTTCAACCATTCATATTTAATCAAGGTGTAGATTGGAACGAATGGAAGTAAGATTGGAGTTTTCTTGATATATTCTTGGAATTCAGGGTCATTGCCGTAAGTGACGGATTGTCTTAATTCAAGTCGGCGAGCACCGCTGAACATGACGTAAACAATTCCAATATAACCGATTGCTGCAATAATCCATTGCCATACAGAGCATGATGCGCCGATGCAAACGACCAAAGAACCAGTCCAGATTACAAGTTCGCCGAGGTAGTTAGGACAACGAACTAATCTGTATAAACCTGTATCAACATAACGGTTACGATTTATTTTCTTAGCAGCTTTCTTCTGAGCATCTGCTACAGATTCCAAGATAACACCTAATGCCATGAGACCTGCTCCTATCCAAGCCCATAACTCATTGACAGCTACTCCGTCAGCTGCGTTTGCAAGATAGAAAGCCACTGGACTTACTTGACCGACATACAAAAGAGCGCAGAAAATCCACACTGTGATAACTACAAAGAGAGGCTTTTTCTTCGCGGCATCTGGACCATAGAGAATCTTCTTGTATTCAGCAGACCTCTTTTCACGAGTAGCGAGGTAAAGACCTAGACGCATTCCGAAGATAAACATAACCAAGCACAAAAGAGCTGTTGGGATAGTCAGAACATTGCGGAAAATGACTGCAATGGCGATTGCTAAAGCGGAGATGCCGAAACCATAGCCCAGACTGAAGAAATAGATGAAATAAACCCAGCCGAGAGCCGAAACTGCAAGCGAAACGAGCAGTAAAATCAAAAGATAATTCATAACACCGACTTTAATTTTCATTTAACATTTATTACAAACAGGTGAATACTATTCAACCCATTCCATAACAAACGTTATTGAAATAAGTTCGGTTTTGTCAATCTCACTTTGTTATTATCGAAAACTCTGCAATTCCGCCGTTTCTACTGTCATCAGTACTTCTCGTTGGAACGAATGTCACGGTTTTGCCTTTAACTTCTTCAAATCTAATCACTTGTTCTATAGGATTGTTTTTGATATTGCCGAAAGTGCCGGCTTTCACAAGTTTTCCATCGACATACAATTCATAATCAACAATGTGGCGAGAAGCATCACGAGATTGATTTGGAGTATATCTGAATCCGCAGATTGATTGTTCTTCATCAAATTCAAATGTAAGTTTCTCATTGTTATTGATATACATCGTTGAATAAACATTAGCATCGATGATTTTTCTTGTTCCTTCTTTTGGTTCAATAATGTTAAAGAAATCGTGCGACAAATCCAATTCTTTTATCGCGACAGCACTTTTATTATTAGATTCAACATCGTATGAAATTGCTTTAATGACACCGTTTTTATTGAAAATGAAAGGTTTGTCATATCTCAATGAATTCACATTTGGCTCAGAACCATCGAGAGTATAAAAAACAGCAGCGTCTTTGTCAGACGATTCAATCTTCACATAATTATCAAAATCGCGAGAAATAGTAGGTTCGGTAAGCAAAACAGGAGCGCAATATGCTTCTATATTATTGATACACAAAGGACCGCGACTCTCTTCAAAATAGATTATCAACTTATCAAGTTCAACAGTATTGAAACGAACTATACGCTTGTAACCGATAGTCGATAAAGTATCAAAAGCATTGATTTTAAACCATTTGCCGTTCAATTCACCTTCCATATAAAAATCGCTGACTCTCTGACCAAGAGGAATATATTCCTGAAGCACTACCCTATTCATTTTCACAGGATTATTAAATGTAAATGAGATAGTTCCGAAGTTATAATCATCTTCCGTTGCCCAGTAAGTTTCCCAATCATCATCAAGTACGTTTTCTGCTTTGAACTTACGACCTCTTTCGTTGTCGACATTAACTTTGGCGTCTTTTAAGATATTATCTTTCAAATCATTAGAAATGACATTATACCATTCCACAGCCCTTATAGAATCCAAAGCTGGAATCTTTCCGTCTAGATTTATTGGGAAGTTAAGCAAGAGATTTGCGTTATGACCGACGCTACGATAGTAAATATCAGTAAGTTGCGCAAGACTTTTCACCTGATGATCTTCCCTCTCGTGATAGAACCAACCCGGACGAATTGACACATCCACTTCCGCTGGAATCCAATGCGTTCCATTTTCAGAACCATGCGTGAGATATTTGTGATTATCATCGATTTCAGGATTTATCATACACCAGTCAGTGTCGCCAGCCCAACCCTGCTCATTGCCGACCCAACGTATTGTCTGACAAGTGCCTCCGAAAATCATAGCATTAGGATGACGTTTCAAGATGGTATCACGAGCACGCTCGTAATCGTAATATTCCTTTGCATTTATAGAACGAAATTCGTTAGTTCCACCGTAATATCCATTACCGCCGTTAGCGCCGTCGAACCAGAATTCGAAGAGTTCGCCGTAATTACTTGTAAGTTCGTAGATTTGTTTGTGATAAGTCTCAACATAATCCTCATAGCCATATTCAGCGTGATT
>JAZOSA010000067.1:0-39775 GCA_045656905.1 Bacteroidales bacterium | reverse complement strand
TGTTACACGCATGAATGTGTTACCTTTACCAGGTTTTACGTGTTGGAAATCAACGCAGAAATAAAGTTTTCCGTTGAAACGGATACATGTTCCTTTTTTAATGTCTTGTGAGTTAATCATATAATTTTAATTCTATAAGTTGTTATTGTTCTTTTATTTAAAGAAATATATTGTTAATGCTACAAAGATACAAAAAAAATGTATTGAAGCAACTATTACACTATTAAATTACGACAATATCTTTCAAAATGTCTGTTCCTGAAACTCTGTTAATATTTCTTAACAAAATCGTCTTGGAATACATCAGTTCGCTCCTCAACGAATCGGCATCCACTTTAACATACAAAATGCCTTTCGTGATTCTTAAATCCAATGTGTGCGCGGCAATAAATCCACCGACGACACTCTTCCACGACTCGATAACCTTCATCTCGTCGAAACTGTCTTCTCTGTGATGGCGTTTGTAAAACTCATTTATCAGTTCCGCCAATGTGTATCCGTCTTCATTCATCGTCAGTTGAAATTATTCCGTTATTAACTTTAAAAATCTTATGATTCACCACTGTGTTGTCCATCAGATATTTTATTCTCTGACGTTGTGTGTCGGTGATGAACACTTGTCCGAAATGGTCGTTGCCGACGAGTTTCACAAGCTGCGCGACTCTGTTGTCATCTAACTTGTCGAAAATATCGTCTAAAAGCAATATCGGCTTGTGACCTATTTTTCTATAATTGAAATCGAATTGCGCCAGTTTTATGGCAATCACGAACGACTTCTGCTGTCCTTGCGATGCGAATTGCTTCACCGGATGATCGTTGATGAGAAACGTCAAGTCGTCTTTATGAATGCCCACGCTAGTATATGTGCTGTATCTGTCGTGGTTGATGCTTTCCGCCAACAATTCTTCGTAAGGTCTCTCGTTAAGTGCCGAGTTATAAGTTATTGCGACTCTTTCGTTTGTGCCAGATACTATCTCATAATATTCTTGGAATACAGGAACGAATTCATTCAGGAACTGCCTTCTTTTCTCATTGATTGGAATCGCGTTTTGAATGAGCTGCTGGTCCCACATCTCAAGCAAGGTGTTGTCCCAGAACTTGTTTTCTAAAAAGAACTTAAGTTGTTTGTTTCTCTGCAGAAGTGCCTTGTTGTAATTCAAAAGGCTATTGAGATATGACGCATCAAACTGAGAAATCACGCCGTCGATGAACTTGCGTCTCAATTCACTGCCGTTGTTTATAAGGTCGCTGTCGTAAGGCGAAATCATCACCAACGGGATTTTTCCTATATGGTCAGCGAGGCGTTCATATTCTTTCTTGTCGCATTTGAAGGATTTCTTCGACGCGCTTTTCTGCACACATGAAATGGTGTGAAGTTCTTCATTGTCAAAGCGGAAATCGCCGTGTATTGCAAAGAAGTCTTCACCATGTCTTATGTTTTGTCTGTCTGTCAAAGTGAAATAACTTTTGCAAAAAGCGAGATAATATATTGAATCCAAGATGTTTGTCTTGCCCGCCGCATTCAATCCGACAAAGCAGTTAATCTTTTCGGACAATGACAGTTCAGCGGACTGACAATTCTTAAAATTGCTTAACTTTAACTCTTGAAGATACATTATTTATTAATGTTTTTTGAAGCTGTCTAAATTGGTTGTAATTGTGATGTAATTTGGCGAGCCATGAATGTGCATCTCTGAGCGAGAATAGTTTATGGTGAATTTATAAACATTTATGCCGACGCCGTATGACAAACCGACAGCTCCTTTTTTAGTAGGACTTATCATGCTTTTACGCAATCCGTAATTATATCCTACACGAAGAACGATATTCTTTCCTATGTTCAACTCGCCTGCCACTACGACATGTCTGAAGAGATTGTCGGCAAACTTGTCAAGCTTGCTTTTTTTCTTCATAGTTCCGGTCATCGGGTCGTAGTTGTTTTCAAGATCCAAAGGGTCGTCATAAGTCAGGTCCCATTTCTGGATATTGTCGTAAACCAAGATGAATGTCAATGGAAGATGTTCCAATTTCTTGGAAACGCCAGCTTGCATCTTGAATGGCAATTCGCTTCTAAACCCTTGATAGTTATTATGAAGTTCTGCGCCAATGTTGCGAGCGACGAGTGTTACCATAAAATTCTTTTTCGACTGATAAGTACCGGCAACATCGACCGCCATCGCAAATGACGAGTTGTTTTCATATTGAAGTCCGGCGAACTTCAAATTAGCGCCGATGCTGAATCTGTCGTTCAACTGTCGTCCCCAACCTATATTAATCACATAATCAGAAACGGAAAACATTGAATTGTCTTGAATTCCAGTCTCATCAGAATAATAAAAGTCGCCGTAATTGTTGTATTGCACCGTTCCTACGAAACTTCCGATTTTGTCGAATGTCCTTCCGTATTGAACCGAACCTATATTGATGTCGTTGTAATAATCCACGTACGAAAGCGACAAGGAGTTGTGCATCGTTGGGTTTATCAAGGAAGGATTTGAGGTAACGGATTGAATATCAGGATTGCATACTGGAACGATTGTTCCGCCAAGAGCTGCTGTCCTGGCAGAACTCGTCATATTTAAAAAGTTATACGTACCATCTTTTTGCTGGGCGAAAGCAACTGCCGTCACCAACAAAAACGTCAATAGTATGTATAACTTTTTTTTCATGGTCTTAAAATTTATTAAGAAACGTATCTTAAACCCAAATATTATCAAGAATCTAACAAACCGATGCCTTTTTTAACGATGGCATTTTCGTCGTTAAGTTTCTTTAAAATTCTGTCTAAAATACCATTTACGAATATCTTGCTCTTTGGTGTGCTGAAATATTTTGATATCTCAATGTATTCGTTCATAGTGACTTTCACAGGAATATAAGGGAAACAGCAGAATTCTGTCAACGCCATTTTCAAGATAATCATATCCATGACACAGACGCGTTCCTTTTCCCAGTTTGATGTGTTGGCACCAACGAGTTTGCCGTATTCTTCGTCATGTTTAAGAACGTCTCTGAATAACTTCTTGACAAATTCCTTGTCTTCGTTAACTGGGTCTTTTCCAGTCTTGTAAATCGGAGGAAGCAATGATGATTCGTCGAAACTTGCCTTTATGTCTGTGAAGAATTTAATCAAAATAGATGTGACTAAATGATAGTCGTCGACGAAGAATATGCTTTTTTCTTCATAGAAGTCTTGAAGCACTTCAAGGTCTGAGAAATATTCAGTTATCATCTTGACGATGAACTTCTTGTCATAGTCGAAACTATCGACTTCGCCGTTCATATAGTCTTGATATTCTTGAGTATTACGCATCATATTATAATAGTTTCTTACAATATCTTGATGGTTAGCCCAATTGATTTTCAACGCTTCTTCTTCCTTGCGAAGGTCTTTGTTGTTTTCAAGAACATTCAACACTCTGTTGTTGACATAACGCATATTAGGATTCAAATCTTCTTTTGTAGGGAAGTTTTTGCGTTTGTTCTCCTCTATTCTATTCTCTGCAAAACGTTTAGTTTCAACGAGAAATGACAATTGCCATACGAATAGTTCATGCATTTTGTCGATGCTTTCAAGCAAATGTTTTACACCTTCTTCAACGTGTTCTTCTCCTGAACCTAAGTAAGCATAAAGTGCTTGTAATACTTTAACTCTTAAAAACCTTCTGTTTATCATATGATTATACTTTTATATTGTTACTTATTTTTTTAATGCTCTAAAAAAGAAATTTATATCTTTCGACAGACTATAATCTCTCGCATACATGAGATTAAGATGTTCTTTTTCTTCTTCTGTCAAACCGATTCTGCTCATGTTAGTCGATAAGTCAAAGATGCCTTTTTTGATTTTAGGCAGTCTTAATTTGTCGTTGTTCTTAGTGTTGCAATATCCTATCCATGAATACTTTCCGAATAAAACCTTAAAGCAACTCTTTAAGAAGTGGAATGGTTTGTTTATGAAGAATACCAAGAAAATCCATAGCACTATTCCCATAAATGAAGACGTCAAATCAAAGAGACGTTTCTTTCTTTTATTGGAGTTTGTGCTGATAGTCTTGATGTCGATGGTATAAAGGTCGCCTCTTGTGTTTATTGAATTGCTTCCGATGATTGACAATGTGTCTTCAGGCGCGATTTTATAGTCGAGAGACGAATGCCACTCCTCCATTTTGTCGATGATAAGCTGGTGCGACAAATCTTTGGAGCAGAATATTATTTCGTTAATCTTGTAAATATCAATAATGTCTGGAACCTGATGCAAATTACCCAGATAGTTTTCCGGGACATCTTTATCGTCGCAAGGTGTTATCAGTCCGATGAAGTCAGGTTTGATGGAAGTGCTTTGCAAAAGCTGCATCACGCGTTGTGTTTCGTCTTTGCTTCCGATGACGAGGAAACGTTTCTTGGCGTTTTTGCCATATTGGAAACTAGGGCGTTTCAGCAGATATCCAATCCATCTTGTGAAACTCATTTCCGCTGCCACCCATATCATTCCAAACAATATTAAAGCGCGTGAGAAACGCAATTGTTCAGGCAACAATGCGTACAGCACCAAAATCAAGAAACTTCCTGCGAAGACGCCGCCTGCGGCTGGAGCTATCTTATAAGGTTTGTCGTAACCTCCAGAGAAATACGAGCTTAATATCCAAATAAGCAGATATATAGGCAAGATGATGGAGAACAACATCGTAGGATAAGAACCATTGCCGTCGTAAACCATCATATTTCCCCACAAATAACTTATGGCGGCGAGTCCTGAATATCCTAACACAACATCAATGAGAGGCTGGACTGCCTTGCTGAAGAATTGTGACAAAAGCGCAAGGAACGCTTTCAAATAAATCGCGATATTGATGAAGAAAGAATATGTCTTCGCACCCTCATTGGCGAAATGCTTCTTGACGAATATTTCCATTGCCTTATAGAAAACGAGCACGTAATTCACGCTGGTTTTCTTGGTGCTTTCTCCTTTATAATGAATAATTCTGGTCTTTGGGAAATAATAATTTTTGTAACCGGCAAGTATGATTCTGTAGGAAAGGTCGATGTCTTCGCCGTACATAAAGAATGTCTCGTCAAGGAGTCCGCTTTTGTCCAAAGTCTCGCGGCGCATCAGCATGAATGCGCCAGATAGAATCTCGACTTCATTGATTTCGTCATTGTCAAGGTGTCCCAAGTAATAACGTGCGAAGCGTTTTGAGTGAGGGAATAATTTTGCCAGACCGAACATTTTATAGAAGGCTGTCGCTGGAGTCGGTAGTCCGCGCTTTGATTCTGGGAGGAATCTGCCTTTGCCGTCGACCATCTTAACACCGAGACCGCCAGCGTCGGGATGAGAATCCATGAATGCTATGGTCTTGGTAAAAGTGTCGTCTTCGACAACGGTATCTGGATTTAATAACAAGACATACTCGCCTGTTGAAACTCTGATTGCCTGATTGTTAGCTCTGCTGAAACCGACATTATCCTTGTTGGCGATGACTTTCACTTCAGGGAATTTCTCAGCGAGCATCTTCAAGGATCCGTCAACGGAATTATTATCAACGACAAACACTTCGGCTTCAATGTTGGCAACGGCTTTTCTTACTGAGAAAAGACATTGCTCGAGGAAGTGCTCGACATTATAATTTACTATGACGATAGATAATTTCATGAACCAATTTAAAGTTGCAAAAATAATGATTTTTTGTCTATTTTTATTAACATTTGGATAATTTTTTATTGTTTAAAAAAAACTTGAAAGTTTTACAAAAATTGTCTTTAAAATCTTATTTTTGCATAAAATTGAATTTGATGATAAAGAAGATTTTCGGGACATTCGGGACGCGATTGCTAAACGCCTTAGTGGGTTTTGTAACGCTTTGGTTCGGCACGAATTTCCTTGGCAGAGAAGCATGGGGAATCGGAGCGACAGTCATCGTTGACGTATCTCTTCTTCTCATCGCCGTGGAATTGCTTTCAGGAAGCGGTCTGATTTACTTTACCCCAAGAAAACCTTTCTCAACAATATTCAAGCTTTCCCATATCTGGATTTTCTCCGTAACAGCAATCATCAGTCTGATATTGTTCGCATTATATTCTCTGTTTCCTGCAATTTACCACGCTTTCATACCTAAAGGCTACGGAGTTCACATCGTATTGATGGTTTTCCTTTATAGTTTCCACAATTTCAATATGAATGTCTTGCTTGGCAAAGAACGAGTCGGACTTCAGAACATCTTGTTCCTCATTCAGTTTATGACACAGATAACCAGCATGATTATAAACATATTCGTCTTTGACATTCGTAATGCTGACGCTTTCATATACTCTATGATGACTGGATATTTCGTGGCAAGCATTGCTGGATTTTTCTGTATTATGCCTTATTTTAAAGACAACAGACAACAGACAACAGACAACAGACTATCATCTACATCTTTAGTTGCTACTATGAAAGAAATGCTGAATTTTGGCAGCATAGCGCAGTTGTCCAATCTAGTGACAATGATCAATCGCAGAATAAGTTACATTGTCATAAAGAACATCTTCGGTGACGCAGAAGTCGGCGTTTACACTTCCGGCACACAAGTCTCGGAAGCGACAAAACTGATTGGACATAGCATTGCATTGGTACAGTTCTCTTCCATCAGCAATATGGATGACAACGATAAAGCCGCAGCGATAACAGTGAAACTGCTCAAACTAGCATGCATTACGACAACATTATGTATGCTCGTTATATGCCTGATTCCTAAATCCATATTTGTATGGATTTTCACAGAGGAATTCTCAGAGATAAAAGACGTCTTGATTTCATTAAGTCCAGGTATGGTATTCATGGCAGCAGATATGATTTTCAGCCATTATTTCTCCGGCGTGAACAAGATAAAATATAATCTGTACGGCACTCTGGTAGGATTAGGAGTCACCATCGTATCAATTGCAACACTGATTCCTTTGTACGGAATAATCGGAGCCGGCATTTCCATGTCGCTAACTTATTTAGGAACAATCATTTACAAATGGATAATATTCAAGAAAATAACTAAAACAAGAACAAAAGAACTCATTCCTACGTTAAGTGATTTTAAGACATTGCTTGAAAGCGTAAAACAATTAACAATTAACAATTAACTATAACAATTATAACTATGGGATTTTTATCACAAATAAATTTAGTTGAAATTTTAAGTTCGTTCATCGTACTTTTTGTAATTATAGACGTAACAGGTTCAATACCAATTTTCTTAAGTCTCAAGAGCGGAGATAAAAACATCAAAGCAGGTCAGGCTTGTTTGGTGGCTTTATTGATGTTCGTGGGATTCTTTTATGCTGGTGACAGACTTCTCGACTTGTTCAGTGTTGACGTGGCTTCATTCGCTGTTGCTGGTTCATTTGTAATCTTTATTTTGGCATTGGAAATGGTGCTAGGTTTTGATATCATAAAATATGACAGTCAAGGATCTAACGTCTCTGTTGTTCCTGTTGCATTTCCATTGTTGGCTGGTCCAGGAGCATTGACGGCATTATTGTCTTTACGCGCAGATTATTCTGTGATTAACATTATGTTAGGACTTATATTGAATTTAATCTTAGCCTATGTGGTAATACGTTTCGTTGGAAAAATAGAGAAATGGTTGGGAAAAGATTTTATCTTTATCTTACGTAAATTCTTCGGTGTCATCCTGTTAGCATTGGCTGTTAAACTCTTCGCAAGTAATTTAACTGTCGTTATTGCAGAACTTGCTAAATGATAAAATTAACAATTAACAACGAACTATTAACTATTAACTATTAACTATTAACTATTAACTACTAACAATGAACAATACATTGATAACGATAATAGGTTTTTCAATAATATTTCTGATGACGACATTGGGTTCGTCGTTGGTGTTCTTTTTTAAGAAAGATATTTCGCAGAGTGTCAATTCGTTGTTATTAGGATTGGCAGGCGGCATTATGGTCGCGGCTTCCATTTGGTCGCTGATAATTCCGTCTATAGAGATGTCGGAAGCTAGTTTTGGCAAATTCGCCTGGTTTCCTGCAGCGACGAGTATCATTTTAGGCGGATTGCTTTTGGCGTTATTGGATAAAGTTGTTCCTCACATGCACAACGGCACTCATCAGGAAGAAGGACCTCGCTCCCACTTCTCCAAGTCGATGAAGTTGTTTTTCGCTGTTACTTTGCACAACATTCCTGAAGGTCTGGCGGTAGGATTTGCCTTTGGCGCGGCATCTGTCGCTGGCGACGCTGCTGCTTATATCTCAGCATTAGGATTGGCAATAGGTATTGGCATTCAGAACTTTCCTGAAGGAGCGGCGGTTTCCTTGCCGATGAAACAAGTTACAGGAAGCAGTAAAAAGGCCTTTCTTTTTGGAATGGGCAGCGGTGTTATGGAACCGTTATCAGCGATAGTCGGATTTTTCCTTGCATCGCATCTTATTGTTTTACAGCCATGGCTCCTCGCCTTTTCTGCCGGCGCGATGTTGTTTGTCGTGGCAGAAGATCTAATTCCAGACGCGAACCTAAGCGAAAACCCTCACACAGGAACATGGGGTTTCATGATCGGATTTATAATCATGATGATATTGGACGTAGCATTGGGATAATCACTCCGCTTAACGAAAGTTCTCCGTATTTTGCATTAAAAAATTAGATGCGATAGCGATAGCATTTAACAAAAAAACGTATATTTACAATCGTAAATAAAACCCAATAATTTTTGACGTTATGGAAACAAAACAAATGATAGCAGAATACGGACTTCCATTGGAAGTAGAACTCAGCACACAGATTTATAATGCTTTACAAGGCAACGTCGTTGAAGAGATTATCAAAATGGCGAAGATTCCTTTCTCCGACAACTATTATCGCAGCATGCTTGAAGGTCACAGTTTCAAGGTTGAAGAAGGCACACTTTCTCGTTATTATAAAATCTTCAATGAGATTAAAGAAGCTCTGCAGTTCACAGAACCTGTCGATTTCTATATCACCGGCGACCCTTCAGTCAATGCTTTCGCAATCGCTTCTCAGGAAGAAGGCGAACCTAACATCATCAACGTCAACTCTTCTCTTATCCAACTTATGACCGACGATGAACTTCGTTTTGTTATAGGTCACGAAATGGGACATCTTATAAACAAGAATGCCACTTTGGTCAAACTCATCAACTTCGTATTCCCTCACGGAGCTCCGGTCCCAATCACATTACAATATAAAATAAGGTTGTGGCAACAACTTTCAGAACTCGTCGCCGACCGCTTCGGTTATATGGCGATGCCTAACTTGAACGTTTGTATCTCTGCATTCTTCAAGATGTCATCAGGATTGGATTTCAACAAGATGGATATGAAAGTCGAGGCATTCTTGGAAGACAACAAAAACCGTCTTGAATATTTCCGTAATGACAAGGGAATCAATTTTGCGACACATCCGATAAATCCTATCAGAGTCGAGGCATTGAACCAATTCTCAAAAAGTGTGTTCTTTAACGAAAACGGAACAAGCAAAGAAGATTTGGAAAACGGCATGAACGACCTCATCGACATATTGTTGAAAGTTAGAAATTCTGAGTTGGATTCTAATATGGCCAACTTCATCGCTACAGCAGGTTTGATAATCGCGAATAGCGACAATCAGATTACAGAAGACGAAATGGAAATGATTCTCAGCGAATTGTCAGTATTGGAAATCTTCCCTAAGAGTTTCTTGGACGAAATCGTAAAAGAAGATATTGTTAAAATATTCAAAGATTCCATCAAGAAACTGATAGAGATAAACCCAGAGACACGCGAAGGAATGTTACGTTATCTGATGTCAATAGCATTGTCAGACAAAGACATAAGCGTGAACGAAGTAGAATTGATTTTCAACATCGCAGCTGCAGAACTCGGTTACTCGCCTGTTGAGACAGCACAGATTTTCTCACAGATGATTCAAATCGACTTCACGCCAAGCATGAATGCGCTTTGTTAGCTATGGGTAATGAGCTATGGGTTGTGAGCAGTGCCTATATTCAAAGTTGCCAGCTCTTAGTTCTTAGTTCTTGGTTCTTAGTTAAAAGATATGATTGACTTTAAAGACATTACATTAAAAGACAAAGAGATAATAACGTCTTATATTTTTCCGAACGATTGCTGCAATTGCGAGTTGTCGTTTGCGAATCATGTGTCGTGGCGTTTTCAGTATCAGACGAAATATGCTGTAGTCGATGACTTTCTCGTACTTAAATATTTAAGCGAAGAAAAAGAGATTTTCATGATGCCAATTGGCAAAGGCAATGCAGACCATATCGTCGAGATATTGATGAAAGAAGCTGAGTCACAAGGCATTCCTTTTATGATGCACGCTGCCTGTCATTTTGTCGAGAACCAGCTCAGCGATGAGATGCGAGAAAGATTCAACTTAATGCCTAATCGCGATTACTTTGACTATGTGTATCTTAGAGAAGACCTCGCCACATTGAAAGGCAATAAGTTTCAGCAGAAGAGAAATCACGTCAATCGTTTTATGAAGACTTATTCCAATTGGGAATATAAATCGGCGACGCCAGAACTCATAAAATCGTGTATAGAAAAGGAAAACGAATGGTATGAATCAAATGAGGATTACAGGCACCAAAACATTGACAGCGAACGACAAGCGTTATTGTATGCTATGAATCACGCAGAAGAAATCGGAATAAAAGGCGGCGTTTTGCTTGTTGATAACAAAGTCGTTGCCTTCACCTTCGGTTTCCCTATCAATCACAAGACTTTCGGAGTTCATTTTGAAAAAGCAGACATCAATTATACAGGAGCGTTTACTGTTATAAATCAAATGTTTGCGAAAGATATTCCTGAAGAGTTTATGTATGTAAATCGTGAAGAAGACTTAGGAATCGAAGGATTGAGAAAAGCCAAACTTTCATACAATCCAGAGTTTTTGATTACAAAAGGAATTTTGACAGTTAGGAATTAAAATAACAAACAATGAATATTACAGTATATCACGTTTCTTTTGCAGAAGTCAAGAAACCGTCAGTTGATGTTAACGGAGAAAATCTTGGTTTTGGAAAAGGATTTTATCTTACAAATTCAAAAGTCGAAGCTGAGTCTTTGGCAAGAAAAACGGCAGACAAGAACGTCATAAACGTTTACGAGTTCAATTACTTCAAAACAAAGAACGTAGGATATCGTTTCAACGAGTTTGAAACATATAATAAAGAATGGCTTAATTTCGTCGTGGATTGCCGTAAAGGCAAAGACGTTGCCGCTGACTACGACATCGTTATCGCTGGAGGCATTTATGATGATATTGAAGATGTTATTATCAATTATGAAAAAAACATCATCACTGCAGAACAAGCCGTTGAACAGTTGAGATATAAAGACGTGAAATTTCAGATATGCATCTTAAATCAGGAAATCATTGATTTTAATTTGGAATTTGTGGATGTAATGAAGAATGAAGAATGAAGTATGAAGAATGAAGAATGAAGAATGAAGAATGAAGAATGGAGAATTAAGAATGAAGAATTATGGAAAATAATATAAAGAATCAGACTAGAATATTGTGGGACAAATGTTTCAGCGAAGAAGACAAGAGATTTGTGGATTTATATTTTGAGAAAAGATATACCGACCCTGACAATATTTTCACGGAAAAAGACGGCAAGGTGGTCTCAGCATTGCAACTCATATCCTACCCTTTTTCATATTATGGAAAGACCATAGGCTGCGCATATCTCTCAGGATGCTGCACCGACCCGGAATATCGTTCGCAAGGCTTGATGAACGATGTGATAATTAAATCATTAAATCAGGCAAAAAACAACGGCGCCTGTTTCGCCGCATTGATACCTGCATCAGAGAGTCTCTTCAACTATTACGAAGGAACCAATTTCATTCCTGCCTTCGACTATTCAAAAATTAGAATCAAAAGCAATCAGCAATCAGCCGTCAGCGATCAGCCTGCTTCAGGATGTCAGATTATAAGTTACCGAGTCAACGAACCACAGAGTCAACAAAATGAAGGAGAACTTGATTTTTATCAGGTTTATGAATACTTCAACACAAAGATGAGGAGTCGTAATTGCTGCGTTCAGCACGACGAATACGATTTCGGAGTTATATTAAAAGACTTGGAATTATTTGACAATCATCTTCTTGTTGCTAAATACGGAGAGGACATCTGCGGATTGGCATTCTGTTATTTAAGAAACGGCGAGATTTACATCAAAGATGTCTTCGCGGAATCCACGGCAATATTCAGCGATTTGATAACAGCAGCGTCTCAGTTGTCTGAGTCAGTGTCAGAGTCAGTGTCTATCAACATCATCCTTCCGTCGGTTCCTGGTCAGAAGTCACATAAGCTTGGCATGGCGAGAATCATTGATGCAGAGACAATGCTTCGTATTTATGCGATGACGCATCCTAAGATGAAACTTGAGCTTTCCATTGTCGACCCTATATTGACACATAACAACGGAACATATTATATAAATAACGGAGTCTTGGACAAGAAAAACTCCATCGGCGCCAATGTCGTTGACATTGAGCAACTCACGCAAGCATTGTTAGGTTATAATATTGAAAACCTTCCTGAGAAATTACAGGTGTTCAACAAGCAAGCTGCATTCATGAGTTTGATGTTAGATTGACGAGGAGTTGGGGATTTCCTACATCTCCACCTCCCCGTCCCAACGCAGGAATCCTGTGTTGAATTCCTTTCTGGTATCACAACGGCATACTATTCTTCAAATGCGCTCATAAATCCTTCAAACAAAGATGGAAGCTTGTCAATGAAATCGTTGATTGATTTGTCAACACTCTCAATGCCTTTCTTCACAAGAATGCCGTTGAAACGACCTATCGACTTGTTGATAGATTCCTTTTCTTCAGGTGTCAGATAGTCGTAATTTGCTTCGTATTCGCTGACCAACTGTTCGTATTCTTCCAATGCCGCATCCCATTCTTGTTCTGTCCAGTATTCGCAGTTAGCTTCAACATTATCAACATAATTTTCAAACTTCACTGATGTTGGAACTTTACATGATGTCAAAAATAACATCACGAATAAAATCATAATAAAATTTAACTTTTTCATAATTTAATGTTTTTTAAGTTTATTTATAAAGTTTTGTTTTCTTAATAACATTGTAAACTGTTCTTGCCCAGTAGTTTCTCAATCCGAAGCCTTCAGCTACGCCTATGACTTCTCTTTCCTGTAATATTTTTCTTGTTGCAATATCAAAGACAACGATATCATATGTTGCACGAGCATTTGGTTTATCTAAAAACTTGGCAATCATAACAACGCCAGTACCTTCCGTCTGTGGAAGTTCGTAATTTCTGACAATCTCAGCTGTATTAGGTTCGTCGTAGATATTGCTCAATGTCATCATATTGTCATAATCGGCTATTGCTGTTATCTTCATAATTGGCTCAATAACAATATTGGCAGTCTTACCCAATACTCTTGTAAAATCATATTTATCTGATTCAGATAGCAAAAGCATATTGATTCCTTCAAAAGCTTTGGTAAAGTCAGCTATTGATTCATCAGCGGCAAAGACTTTTGCATGAGTGTAATCGACGCCGTAAACGTAATTTGTGCTTTTACTTGTCTGTGCATTCAATGCTATCGCACTTATCATGCACAATAAAACCAACAATGTCTTTTTCATATTTGTAATTTTTAAGGTTAAACATTATGTCTTAAATCTATGAATTTCACTACTTTTCTACTCATAGGAGGCATTTGCAGTCTTGAGATAAGTTCCACGGAATCGAACTTGATGTCTGGCGCGACTCTCACTTTCGAGCGGAAGATGTCTTTTATCTGTTTGATGAATGCTTCTGAATGGTTGTCACTGCCTATACGAATCTGTATCTGGTCGGTTCCCAATGCGTTAGTAAACACTTCAACGACGTAGTTCTGCACTTCAGGAATGTTATCCAAGATATCAAATAATATAGGAGGATATATCGTCGTGCCTTTGAACTTAATCATCTGACCTTTACGACCGATTACGGAACTCAATCTCGCGCTATGTCTTCCGCATTTACATTTCTCGCTCATTCTGATGCAGATGTCGCCGGTCTTGAAACGTAACAATGGCATCGCTTCAACACCAATTGTCGTGATTGTGACTTCGCCGGCTTCGCCGTCTTTCACAGGATTGTTGTTCTCATCGAGCAATTCCACTATAATCAAATCGGAAGGAATGTGACCTCCGTTGTGCATTTCACACTCGGTGAATGATGTCTGCATTTCCGTTGAAGCGTATGTTGAGAAGAGTTCTAGCGAAGGCCATTTCTCATTGATTTTCTTGCCTAAAGTCGTGAGTTCGCCTTCTGTAGTACGTAATGCCTCACCTATGCATATCGCACGTTTGAGGTTGGAATTATTATAGTCTATATTATTTTTCTCTGCGAATTCAATCATCTTTGTCAAGAATGAAGGTACGACCATACATGCTGTCGACTTCACTCTTTTAATCGTATCCCATTGCAATTCTGGTATTCCGTTGCCGACACGCACCACACCGCATCCGAGTTCGCGGGCTCCCATAAAATATGCCAGACCCGCCATGAAGCGTCTGTCGATAGTTGTCATAAGCTGCATGATGTCTTCGTTGCTGCATCCTGCCATAATGAAAGAACTCGCTTCGTTATATGCAAGACGTTGCAAATCGCCTTCTGTCAAAGCAAATGTCACAGGTTCTCCGAGAGTGCCCGATGTAGTCACATAGTCGATGATATTTATCGGGTCAACACAGATGAAATCGTCGTTATGTTCCTGAAGGTCTTGCTTCGAAGTTGTCGGTATCGAAGTCAAGTCTTCAAGTGTATTTATCTTTGAAATGTCAATATTATGTTCCTCAAACATTCTTTTATAGAATGCAGAATGCTCAGCAAGGTAATTCAAGGTTTCCTTTAAGCGAGCTTCTTGAAATGCCTTAATAACAGCAGGTTCCTGATAATGCAGGTTTCTATCTTTTATCATACTTTTTAATTTTGCTGGTTATTTCGTCTTTTTCTGTTGTCCTTGGAATCTCAAGCATCAACGCTTGTTTCCAATATGATATTGCTTGTTCGTAATTTTTTCTCGACAGTTCATAATCTCCAAGTGTGTTGTACACCTGAAAATAATTAGGGTTGTTTTCTATAAACTCTTCTATGAATTCTGAAGTGATATTTTGATTATCCTTAATCGCCGATGTGATTGTCTTGTATTGGCTTCTATATCGACATACTCTTACGTATTCATCATCTTTGAACTCTGAACTCTGAACTTTGAACTCTGAACTTTGAACTTTGTCTAATTCATAACAGACAAATTCTCCCAACTGCCAAGGTGCGGTCGAGACCCAGAAACGCAGTTGTTCTGGTTGGAACACAACGGAATGATGCGCGATGAACTGGTTCAAAGACTTCTCATTGCTTAATCCGATATCGACATTGCCAAGACCATATCTATTTCGTAAAATGCTGACGGCATCTTCTGCATTTATCGGTGACATTTCGTCCAACAATTCATTTAGTCTTTCATATCTGTAAGGACTATCTGATGTCACGATGTTTTCCATATTATATTCGTCATCAGCGAATTCCTCTGACTGATAATGATTTGTACATACTATTCTTGAACTTTGAACTGATTGCTGATCGCTGACAGCTGACAGCTGACTCTTATAAATCGCAATCTTCTCTGGCGTTTTCTCTATTATTGCGGCGTAACCATCGTTTGCAGAAGCAATTAGAATAGATTCCGAGACGAATGTCTTGTATTGTCTTGCTATTTCATAAGCTTCTTCGATATTGCCTGCGTATTGAAGTATGTGTCTGGTCAGCAGAGAGATAGGCATTGCTGATGATGTCGGCATCGCGCCTTTAGCGGCGTTTATCGTTACTGTAAGACCTGCTTCGTTCATTCCCGACAGCACGCCCATCATTCCCGGCCACGATATTGACGCGAATCTATACCCTTCTGTTGGTTCCATAAAAACGATTACTTTATTTTTGGCGAAGTCATCGCCTACGTAGAAGTCGAAGTTACGACCGACGATGAGGTTGTTGTCCTCACTTTCATCGTCCCAGCAGGCGAAGGAACTGCATCCCACGAGCATATACTGCTGCATCATATGACCGATGTCGTGTGCTGCGTGATAGTTCAGCTGTCTGAAATATGAGTTGCCGTAAGAATCGTATTCGTCGGTGCAGAAATGCGACATCGCATATATCTCTTCCCTATATTCATCAGGAATATGTTGTGCCATATCTCTGTTGAACACTATTATCACTTTATGAAGAAACTTCACCCACCATTCAGAAGGTATTATATCATGTATCCGATTGACAAAGACATCTTCCTGATATTTTAACAAATCTTTTGTCAACGCTCCATATTCCGCGCCTCTGTCGATGGCATCGCCGACGATATGCGCCTCCCACAATCCGTATTTGCTAAGACGTAAGGTTGAATTGTTACATCTTCTAAGTGAGTCATTTTCAACGACGACTTCATATTTGCTCATATCCAGAGTGAAATCAGGCTGACGGAAATCGGCGGTGAAATACAAACAGCATCCGATTGCAAAAGCTATTACAAGCAATATTATTGGCAGTCCGATGACAAGAACGCCGACAATGATACATATTTTCTTCAATTTACGCATTTCCTATTTTTTTTGCCAAGTATTCCATTCCTAAGATTTCGGAGCATGTCACTGCCGACGACACTGTCGTTCCGAGACATCCGTGTATGTTGAGACTTTGACCTGTAAGCAAGAGATTCGCGATTCTTGTTCTTGCAGGCATGAGCGTCACCATAGGGTTTCTGCAATCCTTAATCATTCCGTATGCGCATCCTTCTGGTGTCGCGGTATAGTCTCTGTAAGTCAATGGCGATGCGGTATATACCTTGTCTATATTCTGACGTAAGTCGGGATAATATTGTGACACGAAGTCTATCACCGCTTCGCTGTATTTCGCCTTGAATTCTTTGTAATCGTCTCCTCTATGTTCCACCGTCGAGTCATTCCATTGTTCACACAAGGAGAACGACATCGGTGTGAGCAAGGTCACGACATTGGTATATTCACTGCTATAATTAGGTTGCATGCACAACAATGTCGATGGTATGTTAAAACCTTTATAGTCGCCGTCTATAGCCCATACGTCAGGGTTGTTGAAGAGATAATGGTTTTGGTTAACATATTTAACTGTGTTAGGTTTAAGCAGCAAATATGTTGTAAACAAACCATAAGTATTTGGTATAGAATTGATTCTCGTGAAGAATGCTTTTTTATAAATGGTATTGTTTTCCAACAATGAAAATGTCGTTGAAGGATGCAATGACGATATCACCCATTTAGCTGTGAGTTTTTCTCCTGAGGACAATTCGACATGACTGACGTTATCGGCGTTGAGAGATATCTTAGCGACCTTTGCTTTCAGCAGCACTTCTCCTCCATTGTTTTTTATCACATCTGCAAGCATATCAGCCATTTGCTGCGAGCCGTCGGCAAAAGCATACGCGCCTTCTATGTTAGAATGGGTTATCATTCCGTATTCGTAGAGCGATGTTGTGAGTCTGTTTCCGGCAAAAAGTCCGCAGTTGCCTGCCAATACGGATTTCAGTTTTTCATTCTTGATATGTCTGTTTATCTCGTCAGAAGCAGAAACCGACATATATTCCAGTCCGCCGTTTGAAATCTTGCCTTCCTTAAGTATTGAAGGAGAAATAAGATTTCCAACAGACTGCAATTTCTTCGTGAATGAGACGATGCTCTCTCTTTCTTCAGGGAAATGCAAGGACAATTTTTCTATAAAGTTATCATAACCCATTGCATGGCAATATGATGTTCCATCAGGGAAATGGAAGTGGTCGAAGCCATTCTCATCAAGTTTCTGCAGACGTAGTTTATCGATGATTCCCAGATATTTAAAATACTGATGCATTATCTGACCTTCCGACAGACTTCCCACATAATGCATTCCGGTGTCAAGAACGCGACCGTTACGTTGGAACGACTGCAGGCATCCGCCTATCACGCTATGCTGTTCGAGCACGCAAACGTTAAGGCCTTCCTTGCTGAGCATCACTCCGGAAGTAAGTCCGCCTAATCCGCCACCAATTATTATTGCATCATAATGTTTCATAAACGTGTCTTTGTTAGGATATACAATGTTTCAGAACTGTCGTTATCGCATTTGCGAATCTTGATTTCCAATCCGTTAGTTTCAGCGAAACTTCTCATCCATTCTGCGCTCACGAAAGTAAGGTCTGTCGTCGTCTTATTGAATTTAATTATCTCCGTCGACCATTTTTCTGTCGTCTTTATCTTTTCGTGCTTGTCGGTCTGACTCACGTCGCCGTCGCGCACCACTATCATTCCGCCTTCATTAAGACTCTGCGCCGCTCTTGATAAAATGTCTTTCTGTGCGTCAGCATTGACGTAATGAAGGCTGTCGTTAAACAATATCGCGTCCGACATAGGAATTTCGACTGTCGTCATGTCCGCGCATTTGAAGTTCGTATTAGTCTTCTTACGCAAGAATGAATTATTTGCGAGTTCTATCTTATCTTCGTCATAATCAATGCCGAGTATTCTTCTTTCTGGCGACAGCAATCCCAGCATAAACGACATCTGTCCGTAACCGCATCCGATGTCTGTAATAGTCGCCTTACGAGGAATGAGTCGGTCCCATAAGTCATAATAACCGTCGATGCGGCATTTGATGCGCATATACCATTCCAGCACCGGACCTTTATATATGTAATTCTTAATCAGAGCATCTCTGAAATAAGCGTTGCTTGTCCTGCCCAATTCGTCGTTAAATATTCTGTATTGTTCGACGTACAGTTTACGGAAGTTCTTCGCCTGCTCCTGATATGTCGCTCCGAACGAAGTGTCGCCGAACTCCACTCGCTTCAATGTCTTCGTCGCCACGATTCCCGATTTTATATAAAATCCTTGTTTCTTGGCAGATATCTGACCAGCACCGTAAATCAACATCGGCAATATGTCGACCTTAAGCAATTGTGCCAAATAGAACGCACCTTTATGGAAACGCTGTATAGAACAGTCGGCAGAACGTGTTCCTTCAGGGAAAACGACGACTGAATATCCTTCTTCTACACGTTCTTTCAATCGCTCGGCAAGCACTTCATAACCGTCTTCTGTATGATGGAAGTCGGCATATTTCACTATCCATCCGAAAAACGGCGAGTTCCACACCCAGCTGTTCGTCAGCATCACGATCTTCGTCGATGTGGAAAGAAGAAGCAATATGTCTATAAACGACTGATGGTTAGCGATGATGACGGCAGGTTTCTCATACGTTTCATTAAACGGATTCTTACGCACTGTGCGCACCGTTATCATTGTGCTTAAGAAGATTCTCGTGAACCAATATACCATCTTATGAAATGCCAGTTTCTTCGTCGCGCGTTTCATTGGCAAAGGCATAAGTATCAGCATATATAACTGCGATAATATACATCCTAACAAGAAATATAGGAAACAGTATAATGTATTGAGAATGCTGCCGATGGTATAAGGGAATCCGCCTTTTTCGGTCTGCGAAGTGACGAGCCATCTGAACAGCATCGGCTGTATGGTGTACGACACCAATACCACGACGCTTAGTCCCAGCACTGATATTGTCGCGATGGATTTCAGCGCAGGATGTTGTGCGAAGATAAGCACGCCCATGCCGACGATGGCGGTGAATGCCGAGAAGAAGATAGCGGTCTTATGTGCGCTGAGGACCTTCTTTCCGTTCTTGTATTCCTGCAAGAGTCCGTCCATAATGAAGATGCTGAAGTCGTCGCCGATGCCGAATATGAAGGTGGCGAGGATGATATTCACTATGTTGAACTTGATGCCTAGCAATGCCATCATTCCGAGTATTATCACCCAGCTCATCGCCATTGGCAAGAACGCCAGCAGCGTCAGTTCAAGACGTCCGTATGATAACAACAGTGCGAGAAATACTATCATCGACGACACTAACAATATGTAGTTAAAGTCGTTGCTTGTCGACTCTACCATTTTTGAAGAGAAATAACCTCTGTCGATGACGGCAGTGTGTTCTAGTTTGTCTATTTCGTCATAAACCTCGGCTTTGTCTTGTTCGTCTATTGATATGCGGCACAACAAAGAAGTCATGTCGTCGGAAGAACTCACCCATTCCGATACGAGAGGCACTGAAGCTATTTCGTCTTTAGTGTAAGAACAGACGTCATAATCTTTTGAGATAACATCTTCGAAGCGAGCGAATGCGCCTTTCCTGAATCCTGTCTGCTGTGCAGTTTCTTCAATGAGCGACATTGTGGCGTCGCGTCTCTCTGACCAGAACTCATTCCATCTGTTTATCCTTTCTTTCTGTACGTCAAGAGGAATGACGAAGTCTTTTATCGTCACGATATCGCTTATCTTGTTATCGTTTTGATAACGGCTTAATATTTCTTCAAGATGCTGATATTCATCTGTGAGTGCGTTGATATTTTCGCCGCCTGTCACGATATAAACGCTTTTGCTTTCATCGCCGAATATCTCCATCGAACGTGCTTCAGCATCTATTATATGCTGTGGCATGAAATTGATATTCGACATATTATCGTCGAATTTGACATCTCTATAGAAGAACAGAGCCACTATTGCAATCAGGATTATTGGAATGACGACCCATTTGTTTCCGTCGTAGTTGTAACCCACAGCCTGCTCTATCTTGTTAAGCATCGCTGTCTTCTTTGTTGAATTGAAGTTTCTCAGGAACTGAGGCATGAATACGAGGCAGAACACTGTCGTTCCGATGAGAGTGAACACTGCAAATAGTCCCATGTCGCGAAGCAGCATCGACGAGGTAAATGTCAGTGCCGCGAAGGCGCATATTGTAGTGAAGCTGCCTATTGTCAGCGGCATCGTCAGTTCCTCTATTATCTCTTTAGGTGAAGAGATATGATTGAGGTGTGCCACGATATGTATCGAGTAACTCAATGATATTCCGAGCACTACTGTGCCTGCTCCTATTGCGATGACTGATATTCCGCCTTGGATGAGCCATATCATTGCCAGGGAGAACAATGTTCCGAAAACTGGCGGTATTATGATGAGAGGTATCGACCTTTTGTTTCTGAACGACATGAATATGACGAAGAGGATAAACGCCATTGCCAGACTCAATGTTATCGTTGTGTCTTTCTTTATCTGTCGTGCGTTGTACACCGCCACTATAGGTCCGCCGATGCAGTCGATGTTCACGTCGTTTATCTCTGCTTTTCTTTCCGCTGATTCTAAAGCTGTTACGAGTCTGTCATTATTGCCTGTATCACCCATTCCGTTGCTTGGCTGCAAGAACATCAGCAATGTCGTCATATCTTTTGAGAACAATCTTCCTGCATATATTTCGTATTGTAAGTCAGGATTATACTGTTCGAATTTGCTTAGCAGAGGCGTTCCTATATTCAGAGGGTCTTTCATTATCACGTCGCCTATTATCATTCCTGAAGGTGAAGTCAGGAGGTTATAGACATTGCTGATGTTTTGTCGGATTTCATCAGGCGAGACCTTATTTTCCAATGCTTCATAGTCGGCGTCGGAAAGGAATATAGGCAGATAATCATATATGAAAGACGTTGTCCTGCCGACAGTTTCATCGTCAGCATACGCCATCACGGATGACAAGAGACCTTCGTCTACGAGTGGATTTATCTCATTCTCAAATATCTCTGCCGACGATATGATGTCGTCTGGATTTTCTCCCGACAGCATCACGATAATCTTATCTTTCACCGCTACATTGTCGAAGGTGGCATTCTTTTTCTCATCGTCATTATTGAAGAAGCTTGTTATATTCTCTTGAAACGACAGTTGTGATGCCATAAGGGCAAATATTGCCACCGATAAAAAGAGAATGACATAAAACGTAATTCTATGTCTCTCAAACCATTCATATATATGTATAAAAAACTTACTCATTTCCTTTCTTACGTTTGCAAAGAACCATTATAAAAAATGATATCAGGAATACCAGCAATCCTGACAGGAACGCTAATACGCAGCTGCCCAGCAGATATTGCGTAAGGCTTTCAAAAACATTATCCAACGATACGTTTTCTATTGAGAAAATGTTTTCCATTCCGAGCAACCATGCGCCTGTCACCATACTTCCGTAAAGAATGAACGGAATCATTGGCGGGATGCTTATATTCGAAAACGTGATTGCCACGACTTTATTCAATTTCAGGAAGTGAGCGGAGAATCCAGCCACGACCATCTGATATCCCCAGATAGGAAGTATTCCGCAGAAGACACCCCATCCCATTGATGCCGCCATTCTCAAGTTGCTGTCGGCACTGTGTATTATATGCTTGTCAATGAATTTCTTGATATTTGTCCATGTCAGCATTCTCAGGAATTTCCAAGGATAATAGAACAGCAATGCATATAATACGAGCACTGTGTTCAAGATGCTGATTCTGGTGAAGTCTTTCAACGGTCTGAAGTGTGAAACGCGTTCTTCTACAGGAGGATAATATACTTTGATAGGCACGTTTTCCACATTGATTCCACGCCATGCGGCACGCACTATCACTTCCACCTCGAACTCGTAGCGTCTTGTTATGAAACGTATGTTCTGTAACTTTTCCAAAGGATAAAGACGGAATCCCGACTGTGTATCAGAGAGGTCCTGCCATGTCTCGACCTTATACCAGAAGTTGGAGAACTTATTGGCGAAGGTGTTCTTCGACGGCATGTTATCTGCCGTGAGGTTGCGCGCTCCTATGAGCAGACTATCGGGTTTCTCTTCTATCTTTTCTATAAAAACCGGAATGTCATCAGCGTAATGCTGTCCGTCGGAGTCGATGGTGATAGCATAGCGATATCCCCATTCGTAAGCCTTGCTCAGACCTAATTTCAAGGCATAACCTTTACCTTTATTATTCGGATAATCAATAACTTTTATACCTTCAATTGAAGCAAGAATTGAAGGCGTTTCATCTGTCGACCCATCATTCACCACAATGACATCATCGGAGAATTCCTTCACATCGGAAATCACTTTGGCGATAGTCCCGGCATTATTATATGTCGGCATAATGACCGCACATCTCAAGGCCGCCATTCTTTCCTTATATGTCATTGTCTCGTTCATCCTCTCAAATTTGCCTTTAACTTAAGCACTGTCTGTTGGTTGTCGACTCTTTCTATCGTAGCACTGACTTTTGTACCTTCGGTGATGCTGAGGTTAATCATAATTCTCAAATCATCTTGTGGAATCAATGCCGATACATATTTGCATTCTTTTATCGTTGCGAAAGAGACTTGCTTAGAAAGAATATTTCCAATGCATTCTCTTATGATTGTCAATGTGCAAACGCCAGGAACGACAGGCTGTTGAGGGAAATGTCCTTCATAAATCTTGTGTTCTGGCAATATGGTGACTTCTATCGCAAAAGTGTCGTCAGTCTTTTGCTCTATATTATTTATTGTGTAAAAATTATTCTCCAGTCTCATATCATTTTGAAATATTAAAAAGTTGGCTGTCGATGTCTATGTTAAATTGTTTGTTTGTGAATGAATACGCTGTGTAGTCTCCTGATTTCTCTTCCATTTTCAACAGATTGAGTGACATATCGTTTTTGTCGAAGCGTATTTCTATTCTGGATATTTTAGCTGCTGATTTGCCGCCCTGTGGTTTTAATGTCACAATCCATTCCTGCGACGATTCTTCAAAGCCGATGGAAAATCCTTTTGTCATCTTTTCAAAGTCGCCGACGACGCATGCCGACAATATTGAGTTAAGATTTTTCAACATCGGATTTGATGACACTTTTGTCGCAGTGATATTTCCGGCAGTCTTCATCTCGAACCATTCCTCTGTTATTTTGATGAAGTCGCCGTCGTTGAATGCGAGCAGCATATTGTTTGGTTTCTGGAAATAAAACTCGCCGTCTTTCTCGACCGCATTTGCCAATACAGATACCATACGAGTCTGTACGAAATCACATTTTATTGATGTAACTTGTTCATTCTTAAGCTTAAGTTCGTTTTGGAATCTTTGTTCCATATCCTGACATTGAGCATAAGAAGATATAGTCAACAAAAGAACAAGCGACATTATTATATTCTTAATTTTCATAGGCGTCAATTTTTAACAGTTCGTCTAAAGGGACGAAGGTATATTTTTTCTCAATGGCTGAAGCTATTATCGTTTCCAGCAAGACGTCGGCGTCTTTGCATCTGTCGTGAAGCAATATTATCGCGCCTCGATGCAGTTTTCTGATGACCTTATCAGCGACATCATTTCTACTTTTATCGTTTATAGTGTCAAGCGAGCGGATGCTCCAACCTATTGTCTTATAGTCACTTCTTTTCAGCACCTTTCCTATTATCGGGTTGGTGACGCCGAATGGAGGACGGAATAGTTTTGTACGTAATCCCGTGGCTTTATATATTGCGTCGTTGCATTTTTGCAGTTCTTGTCTCACATTCTCAGCGGAACTCATCGGGAATGTAGCTTTATGCGAATAAGTGTGATTAGCGACAGTGTGTCCTTCCTCGACCATCCTTCTGACGAGATGAGGATATTTATCGACCTTCTCTCCTATCAGGAAAAACGTCGCCTTGATATTATGTCGTTTCAATACGTCAAGCACTCGTTCTGTCATCACTTCGTCAGGACCGTCGTCGAATGTCAGGGCAGCGACTTGGTCTTTAGTGTTGCCTTTGCATATGGTTTTCAGGTAGATATTGCTAGAAATATCCGCCGACGCCCATACTAAAAACAGCGTAATGACAAGTAATGATATGACTATTATCCAACACATTGAACTCTCAACACTGCAGGTGTAGCTCCGAAATATTCATTATATATTACAACTTCCTTAACGCCTTCTTTTATATGTCTTACCGCTTCAGCGAAGCAATATGCCGATGATGTAGGGAAAAGTCCGAATTGTGAATAACTGTTATACAACAACTTAGTCTCGCCAGATGTCGCATAACGTTCCATACAATCCTGTTCGCTCATTGTATTTCTTGGGAAGTCAATCATAGTGACTTGTGCTACGGTGTTTTCCTCTTTCTCGCTTGTAAGTGTTGCGAACACAGCGCCTTCGCCGTCATTTATCTTACGGAACAATCCCATGCGTTCCATGATACGATGCTGTGACGGAGTCTGTTCATCGAAAGCGCCGACGAGTATGTTATTGCTTTCATCGTCAGATATCCTCATCATCGCGTCGAGCAAAGCGTCTTCGAAGCTATGGCTGCGATTGACGTATGTCACGTTATAACAATGATTATGTCTAAGCAGAGCTATCTGACCGCCCACGGTATTGAATGTCGACTGTATGAATGGCGTCGGATTGAGCAGTTGTTCCTTATCATTGATTATGTTACGCAGAAAACGCTCGCTGTCGGCGAGACATCCCCATCCTGTCGCTGTTATTATGGCATCCAATGCGTCGATGTTTTCTGTTCCGCCCACGCATTCGACAGCCGTTGCTACAGCATTCTTTATCACACGACTCATACGGCGACGCAATCCGGCATCAGGTATCAACAATTTGATGTCCGTCGCCACGTCATGGTCTGTCACCACCTTATTTATATAACAACTTCTCATATCTTATCTCGTAAAAAGCAATGAACTACAATTACCGCCGAATCCGAATGAATTTGTCAAGACACTATCTACCGACGCGTTTTCCTCAAACTTAACTATAGGCTGCAATCCGTATTCTGGTATAGGATTCAAGAAGTTGAGGTTAGGATAACGACAGTTATGTCTTATCGCCAGCACCGACAGCACTGCCTCTATACCGCCTGCTGCGGCAAGAGTGTGTCCGGTGAATCCTTTTGTGGAACTGAACGGAGGCATCTTGTCGCCGAAAATCCTTTTGAAAGCTGCGCTCTCTGATGCGTCGTTGTTACCTGTTCCCGTTCCGTGAGCGTTGACATAACTGACATTTTCTGGAGATATGTTTGACATCTGCAAAGCACCCGTCATTGCAAGATATGCGCCTTCGCCTTCTTCCGATGAAGCAGTCTGATGATGAGCGTCGTTACGGTTAGAGTAACCTCCTAGGCGACAGTAATATTCAGTCGCGTCTTCTTCACGTTGGAGCAGCAGATAACCTGCGCCCTCGCCTAGATTGAGTCCGGCGCGTGTAGCATCAAAAGGACGGCAAGGATTCTCATCGAGGATCATCAACGACTTGAAACCGTTGAGAGTAAAGGCACTAAGAGCATCGCTGCCGCCAACGACGACATAATCCACGATATTGTGTTTCAGAAGCTTCGCTCCCGTTATCACTGCATTGGCCGCCGACGAACATGCTGTGCTTAGCGTCGTGGTATAAGCGTTGACGCCGCAATATCGCGCGATGGCATCGGTACTTGCTGCACAGTCGTGCATCTTGACATCGCGCAGACGGCCCTTGCTGTCATCTTCAATGAAATCCTCAAAGAAATGCTCGCTGAGGTCCATGCCTCCGACTGATGTCGAGGAGACAAGCCCGACTCGCTTGGAAAAGTCGATATCAACACACGACATCGCTTCCTTCACCGCCAGCATACCTAATAAAGCAGTGCGTGACAGATGTTCTTTACGACTGATACCCAATAAGTCATGCAATTCATCATTAGTCATCTGGAGTTCCCCGACTGGCAGTCTGTTCGTCGTCTTAAGAATTGACGGAACGACAGAAATGCCACTCACGCCTTCACGTATAGACGCAAGGTTCCTTTCAACACCGATTCCCAATGCTGATACAATTCCAACTCCTGTGACTACGATTCCCATATCTTATTTGCGGTTTTGCATAACGTATTCTGCAAGAGTCTTGACTGAGTAGAAAGCAGGTTTTGCCTCTGCTGAATTAGCAAGTTTAACTCCGTAGTTCTTCTCTAAAATCAATATGATTTCAAGAGCGTCAATAGAATCCAATCCTAATCCTTCACCGAACAAAGGTGCTTCAGCGTCAATATCATTAGGTGTTATTTCTTCTAAGTTAAGTTCGTTAATCAAATGTTCTTTTAATTCTTGAATAAGTTGTTCCATAATTTTATCTTTTTAACATTTTAATATTTACATTCCATTTTCCTTTGAGATATTCGCACCATCCGCAGATGACGGCGTCGGCTCTATCTCTTTCTATAAGACTTTTCGCATATTGATAAGACAATCCGGAGTCTTCATTCTCGATGAAGAAAGTATTGTCGCCCTGTATCTTATGACGGATACATATCTCGCCTGCCGCCACATTTGCGAGTGTGTACACGAATGCCGCTGGCGACGCGCCTTCCGGAAGGTGCTTGTTTATTATTTCCTGATGAATGATGTCGGCATCGAGCGAGGCTGACTTGTTTGCCAAGACTATAGCACGGCGTGACGGTTCTGTTTCGTCGAAGCCTTCTATATTTAAAAGGTGTGACACCGCTACGTACAATGTCTTGCTCATATCACTCATCTTGTAGAATTTCATATTGCTTTCGCCGAACGACTTGAACTCATTACGGATAAATTCCGCAAACGGCAGTTCTGACTGCGGAAGACTATACTCAGCAACAACTTCTCCTACAACACTTGTAGTCTTGTTGTCTTGTAGTCTTGCAGTCTCATTATCCAGCACTATCGCTGCATTACATCCTCCGAATCCTGATGCTGTCTTCACGCAGCATTGTTTTTCAAATCGTTGTATGTCTGACGATAATGTAAGTTCGTGCGGTGTATCAGATTTTGTAAAGCCTTTGGTTCCAAATATATAAGATTGTTTTATCTGTTCGGCACATACTATTATCTCCACCACGCCTGAGGCGCCGAGAGTATGACCGATGTATCCTTTAAGGCTGTTAAGAGGTTTGTCTGTCAGTTCTGCCCATGCTACGGCTTTGCTTTCCATCTCGTCGTTGTAACGTGTCGCGGTGCCGTGAGTGTTCAAGAATCCTATGTCTTCGCGAGTGACGCCTGCTTCGTTCATGGCGTTGCTGATGGCAAAGTATAATCCGTCGCCTGTTCGTGAAGGACCGGAGATGTGGTTGGCGTCGTTGCTGACGGCACCTCCGGCGAGGCGGATATGAGCAGCGTCTGCCATTGACTCGTCTGTCGTCAACACAATAGCAGCAGCGGCTTCTCCTAAAGTGAGACCGTCGCGGTTCTCATCATAAGGTCTGCATGGTCTCTCGCTTATTGACTTGAACGAGGCGAATCCTGAGGTGATGAACTCACATAAGGCATCGCAGCCTGCAACAACAACATGCTTGCACTTTTCTGTCACGAGCATCCATCGCGCTACGACAAATGCCGACACGCCTGAGATACAAGCGTTAGATATTATTATAGGTGTGTTTTTACATTTGAAATAATCAGCGACAGACTGTACCGATGTGTCGATAAATGTCTTGTCAATGATATTATCGCAATCTAAAGCAAGATAATCAATATTGCCTTTTGTCGTGGACACGACCAACCGAACATCGTCACTTGAAAGGTCAATGCCCGATTCGGCAACAACATTTTGAATCTGTTCAATTATAAATGATTCAAAACGACTATATCCGTCTGTCATCTTTACTTCTGCCCTGCCGACATGCATCGCAAACTCATCGGAATATCTCAATCCGCTTTCGCCATTACGCATAGCAGCAAGCGTCTCGGCTTTATCTCCGAGACAAGTACGCATCGATGACGCACCGAGATATATGTCTATTCCTTTGTAAGCCATTGTCTTTTCCATTCTTCAAAAAACGCAGGGTTATTCAGGCACATATTTCCATCACTATCGACGAAGACCTGCACCGAACTTCCGCGTGCCACCAAAGTTCCGTCGCTCTTACGGCGTATGATGTATTCAAAACATATTTTAGCTGCAGGCACGTCGATGTAACGTGTCTCTATCACAGCCTCGTCATTGACCATAAGAGGCGTAACATACTGCAATTGCATATCGACGATAGGAGCAGTAAATCCATTAGCGAAGAAATCCATATATCCAAGTCCTGGATACTGGCGTCCGAACGCCTCGCGTCCGTCTTCAAAATAACGTACATAGTTGCCATGCCACACCACACGCATAGAGTCGACTTCACTGAATCTCACTGTTATATGCGTCACGTTGGTCAAAGCAGCTTCCTGTGTTCCTATTTTACGATTACGCTTCATTATTGTCTAAAAATATCTTCATCTTGCAAGAAGCAATCTCAACATCATTGATATAGCATTTTGCCTGAATGAGAGTGATGTTAAACACTTCTTGAATTATCTCTATCTCTGTTGAAATGACCTCGCCCACTTTAGGGAATTCCTTCAACTCAAAATTATTCACAGAACCTATATAACCGATTGGAATCTCTTGATTGTTAGTCTTGAACACATAACCGACTCTAGCCGCAGCCGACTGTGCTATATGTTCGATGAGTCCGCATTCTGAGAGCATTCCGTCATCGACGAATATGTTGTCGTTTCTCACTGTGAGACATGTCTTTGAGACATTATCATCGATTCCGAGAAACTCATCGACCATCACTATCGGGGCTCTTTGTGGAATAAGGTCTAGAATCATATCATTTCTTTTTACAAATCATTATTGAATGACCGAGACCTAAGCCATCTACGATTTCTTCTACCTCAAGACCGGCGTTGTTGACGCATCTTTCCATATCTGAAGAATGATACATCTTGCTGTTGCCGTTTGCCAAGGCAGTGAAGTAAATGCTTGTAAGAGTGAGGCAATATGCTGCGGTTTCATATCTTTGTCTGTCCCAGAATGTCTCCATGATGTAGAGTCGTGAGTTGCTGTCCATCGACTCTGCTGCGCGGCGGCATATGCTTGTGACTTCATCTTCAGAGAAGCAGTCGAGGAACTGACTCATCCAGATGACATCGAATGCAGGAGTTGGGAACTTCACGTTTTCGTCGAGGAGGTTGGCTCCATAACCGTGGATGCGGTCGGCGCCTTCTTTGCCTGCTGTCTGCTGACGCATCATTTCAAGTTGCTGTGGAAGGTCCATGATTGTCACTTCTACATCTTTATTATATCCGACGCATTGCATTGCCCAGCGACCTGTGTTGCCGCCGACGTCTAACAAACGGCGCACCTTGCGTTCTCCGTCGAAGATGATTTTTAATGCTGCGGCAAATGATTCGTCCGAATAGAAATGGTCAAAACCGAACCAGCTTTTCTGCACTTGTTCTGGAAGGCTTGAGAGTCCTTCATATATCGTTGGCCATTCGCCGAAGACCTTCAATCCTGCTGGTCTGCCTTCTACCAAAGCTTCTTCAAGGTTGAAAAGACCTAAGTAGTTGACATCGTGGTTGAAGTTCATGTTTGCCTTAGCCATAGGGTCGTTCAAGAGGAACCATCCTGCTTTGGAGATTGTATATTTATCGTCGTTTGTCAATACTGTACCTATAGAAAGTGATGCTTCCAAGAGCACTTGCACAGCATAGTTAGACAATCCGGTGTGTTCAACGATTTCGGATTGAGTCACACCTTTGTGGTTGTTTGACAGATATTCCAAGATGCCGAATTTGACCATAAGTCGTGACACTTGGAACACCATTGGTGCGAATGCTATCTCTTGTGCGAGACGTTGTGCTTCTAAAGCTGTCTTCTGTTCTTTACAATAGACGTCTGCTAGTGGTTTTGTAAGTTTCATTGTTTATCAAGTTAATTCAACTTTCAACATTCCAAAAATCATAAAAGTTAAACCATTGGCGAGGGTATTTCTCCACTATTTTCTCCAACGATTTAACATATTGTTCCAGAAGTTTTTCTGTTGTCATTTTTCCATCTATGACAGGTTCCTCAAATATAAATCTGTAGGTTCGATTTGGTTCTCGCATGGAATAGTAAAAGACGACAGGCACTCTGCATTTGGCAGCGATTTTAAACAAGCCCATCGGGAAAAGCGCCTTCGACCCCATAAAATCCACGACAGCGGTATGGTCTTTTTCCATATATCTGTCGCCGTTGAAACAGATGTATTCTCCGTTGTTCAAAGCGACCTTTATCTGCAGCATCGCGTCGATGATGTTCTGATTCAAAGGAATTATGTTGTAATTGTTTTCCTGACTTGCATTCTCTTCGAGCACATCTTTTATCTGCTGATGTTCTGCGTCAAGCATCACGATGTTGATTTTCTTGCCATAAGTCCCGAAGAACCCTGCGCCTGCTTCCCAGCATCCGATATGCGCTCCCATCATCACCACTCCTTCCCCGCTGTTGAGAATCTCAAGGAAACGTGTGTAGTTGTCAAACTCGTAACGATACTTTTCGTTCAAGCCGCCTCTCATCGCCATCTTGTCGATAAGAGTCTGTCCGAAGACATAATAATGGCAATACAATTCCTTCACTGACGCCAACACGCCGAGTCTTCTTTTCTGACGGTTGTATCGCCATATCGCGCGTGTCGCCTTAGGTGCAAACGGTATGAAATAAATCACAATGAACGCTAGGAAAATATAGGCACAACGAAGTCCGAGAAGTCGTATGGTATATACAAAAAACTGATAACCGAAGCGACCTCCGCGTGACTTACCATTCCATTGCTTTTCCGTTTTATTCATTGATCTTACGGTTCAATACTTCGTAGAAATCTTTAAATGTTGCAACACCAATGAAATCCTGACTTGTCAAAGTAATGCCGAAGTTTTGTTCGATAAGAACAACGACGTCAACCAAGTCAAGGCTGTCCAATCCTAATGTCTCTTTCAATGAAGCGTCATCTGTTATCTTTTCCTCTTCAACTTCAAACTCTTCTGCCAATACTACTTTTGCTTTTTCAATAATTTCTTCAATTGTCATAATCTATAGTTTGTATGTTATTATTTCACTTTCTTTACTATCAATGTGGAATTTGTTCCGCCGAATCCGAATGAATTGCTCAGGAATGTATCGAATTCCATATCAACTCTTGTCTTTGGTATGTTGATATCTATCGTCTTATCTTCTATTTCCTCGAAGTTGAGGTTTGCCGCGATGAAGTTGTTCTGCATCATAAGCATAGAATAAACTATCTCGCTTGCGCCTGCCATCCACATCTCGTGACCTGTGAACGACTTCGTTGAAGCTACGTATGGCTTATGTTCGCCGAACACTTCTGCTATCGCCTTGGCTTCGTTGATGTCGCCTACTGGTGTCGAGGTAGCATGTGCATTGACGTATTGTATCTCTGAAATATCAATGCCTGCATTGCGTATCGCCATTTGTAAGGAACGTTTTGGACCGTCTACATTTGGCACTGAGATATGATCTCCGTTTGATGAGAATCCGTAGCCAACGACTTCAGCGAGTATCGTCGCGCCGCGTCTCACTGCCGACTCATAACTCTCGAGTATCACCGTCGCTGCTCCGCCGCTTGGGACAAGACCATCGCGGTTCTTGTCGAAAGGACGTGATGCTTTTGTAGGGTCGTCTTCTCTTGTGGAAAAAGCGTTGAGAGCGTCGAAGTTACCTACAGAATATTTGTTGACTTCTTCAGCGCCGCCGCAGATGACGCATTCCTGTAATCCTTGCTTGATAAGCATGAATCCCATACCGATGGCGTGCGAGCCACTTGCGCAAGCACCTGATACGGTGAAGTTTATACCTCTTAAGTTAAATATCGTTGCAAGATTCATAGTGATGGTTGAGTTCATCGACTGGAAAATATTTCCAGATCCTACCAGCACTGTATTTTTCTTTTCTCTTATGATGTCGACGCCAGTGATGACTGCTTCTGCGCTGCTATCGTTGCCATAAAGGATACCTACTTCGTTGTTAAGCAGATAGTCGTTGTCGATGCCAGCCTGAGCGAGTGCTTCCGCTGTCGCGACATAAGCATATTGACCATGTTCTGGTAGGCACATTCTTTGTCTGCGGTCGAGCACGCCTTTAAGGTTAGGCGTTTCAAGTATGCCACACAATGATGAACGATAGCCCATCTCTTTTCTGTCGGGTGCTATGCCGATTCCCGATTTTCCTTCAAAAAGGGATTGTAAGACCTCTTCTTTATTTTTTCCGATACAGGAATAGATTCCCATACCTGTTATTACAACTCTCTGTGACATAATCAAGTATATATTCCTCCGTTAATTGAAATTACTTCACCTGTGATATATGCTGCTGCGTCTGACACCAAGAACGCTACCAAGTCGGCCACTTCTTCTGGTTCGCCGAAACGTCCTGCCGGAACGAGTTTCTTCAGTTCTGCCTCGTTCAGGTCGGCAGTCATGTCACTCTTGATGAATCCTGGAGCCACAGCATTAACTGTTACGTGTTTCTTCGCCACTTCCTGTGCCAATGCCTTTGTCGCTGCCACAAGACCGCCCTTCGCTGCGGAATAGTTGGTCTGTCCTGGCATTCCTTTAAGACCTGACAATGAAGCCACATTAACGATACGACCCCATTTCTTTACAAGCATATTTTTCAAAAGAGGCTGTGTGACGTTGAAGAATCCGTCGAGCGAGATTGAAAGCACGCTGCGCCAGTCTTCTTCAGGCATCCACATCATAAGGTTGTCCTTACGGATGCCGGCATTATTCACCACTACTGATATATATTCTCCTTGATGGTCGGCAGCCCATTTTGCCAATGCGTCTGCCACCGACTTATTGTCGCTGACATCAAAAGGAAGGAGTTCTGCCTTGCCGCCATTAGCGACGATGTCATCGAGTGTCTTTTGTGCAGCCTCAACATTTGAAGCGTAATTGATGATGATAGCAAAACCTTGTGATGCCAATTTCAATGCTATAGCTCTGCCTATTCCTCTGCTCGCTCCTGTTACAAGAGCATATCTTATTTCATTCATCGTTCGTTGGTTTTGGGGTTATTTCTTAAGCCAATTCATAACTGACTCTATTTCTTTATATTTCGGTGTGTCTTCTATAAACACAGGCACGATTTCTCTTATCTGGTCATACAGTTCTCGTGTCGCTGGCGCAAGTTTATCAGCAATCTTGAGGCAGTCAACAGCCTGTACCAAAGCCATCATATGTATCGCCATGACCTGATAGCTGTTTTCGATGACGCGTTGACAGATGAGTGCGGAATTCGTTCCCATAGAGACGATATCCTGATTGTCGTTGTTGTTAGGGATTGAATGTACGTACATAGGATTTGACAATGTCTGGCACTCTGCTGTCGTTGATGTTGCTGTGAACTGTGATGCCTGCAGACCGTAGTTCAGTCCGAGCACGCCGAGGTTCACGAATGGAGGCAATATTCCGTTGATGCGGTCGTGGAAGAGATAATTCATCTGACGTTCAGCCAGCATTGTCATCTTTGTCACGGCGATTTTCAGTTTGTCCATCTCGAAGGAGACGTAGTCGCCGTGGAAGTTACCTCCGTGTATGACGGTTTTGTTTTCAGGGTCGACGATTGGGTTGTCATCGGCGGAGTTCATCTCATCAAGGAGCACGTTTTCCACATTCGACATTGTGTCCCACACCGGACCGAGTATCTGAGGGATGCAGCGCAATGAGTAATAAGGCTGCACTTTATGTTCAAAGACGTCTTCTTCGCTCTTGTGGTAGAGTTCTTCTTCGCGGTTGAGCAGCATCTTGCTACCAGCAGCGATTTCGCGCATCTTGGCAGCGACGAGTTGCTGACCTTGATGTTGCTTCACGCCATTAAGGACTTCCGACATAAGGTCGTCGTATGATGATGCTATCTCGTTCATCAAGACTGAAGCCTTCAATGAAAAGTCAAGCAGACGCTTTGCGTTCATGAGATTAACGAGACCGATGCCTGTCATAACAGCAGTTCCGTTTGTCACAGCAAGACCTTCGCGGACATACATCTGCAATGGTTTTATGCCTAGTTCAGCGAACACTTCAGCGGTATTTCTTCTCACGCCTTGATAGAACACCTCGCCCTCGCCTATGAGCGCAAGTGCGATATGCGCAAGCTGGACCAAGTCGCCGCTCGCACCAACACTGCCGTGCTGTGGTATCACAGGATATATCTCACGATTAAGGAATTCGACAAGAAGCTCGCAAGTCTGGATATTGACTCCAGAATGCGCCTGCATAAAGGTCATAAGACGAGCAAGCATAGCAGCGCGAACACATCTCTCTGGCAAAGGCTCGCCAGCACCTGTGGAGTGACTGCGGATGATGTTATACTGAAGTTCCTTCAAATGGTCGTCGTCAATGCGCCATTGCGCCATCGGACCAAAACCAGTGTTTATGCCGTAAATTACCTTATCCTTGGAAAATGCGTCCAAAAAAGAGAAACAATTTTCAATATTATTTCTTACTTCTTCACTTATTGATATCTGGTGCTTTTCTTCAACTATCGACCTGACATCATCTAACTGCAACTTGTCGCGAACTATCATTGGCGTCTCTCTATTTAAACAAATAACAAAAATCTATATATGTAATGCTAAAATTTCTCTATTTAAGAAACTTCAACCAAGTTTGCAAATATAATATTTTTCTATTTTATACAATATATGCCAACGAAGATTTTTTATCAATAATCATCAAAAAAAAGGACGTATTTGATACGTCCCTATAATCATTCTTCATTTAACTTTTTCAATGGCGAATTCGAACTATACGGCACCTTGCCTGATGGCACCACCTTACTCGAACTCTGCAAGTGAATGTCTTGGTCATCGAAGAAGATATGCGCGCCGAAGGCTTTCAAGACCTTGTCTTTTGGCATGCCGCCAAGGAAATATACCTCGTTGACATAAACGCCCCATTTCTTCAAAGTGTTGATGACTCTCATGTGCGCAGGCGCACTTCTCGATGAGACAATAGCCAATCGTAATGGAGAGAGCTCTACCGTAACTGGCAGACTTTCTTGTATCTTCGACAGTTTCTTTAACAACTTGGCAAATGGTCCTTCTTGCAAAGGCACGTCTTTGTTTTCTTTCTCGTACTTACTGAATGAGTCGATGCCTTCTTTCTTATAACGTAATTCTGAGTCTTCGTTAAATAAAACTGCATCAGCATCGAAGGCTATTCTCACTGCATTTGTCGCAGGATTGAACTCGGTAGGCGGCTCATAAATGACAGCCGCTGCACAGTTGCTATGCGAGTCGATGACAGCCTGGACGCTGTTCTCATCTTTCGACAAAAACAAGTCGACACCAAAAGCATCGATATATGGCGATATAGGTTCGCCGCCAGAAAACGCAAGTCGCGTGATATCAAGTTCGTACTTCTCTATCGACTTAAGGATTCTTATTCCTGTCTCCGGACTGTTTCTCGACATGACGACGACTTCAACAACCGGTTTATGCGCCTGTTTGTTGAGTTCCAAAAGACTCTTCACAAGATAAAATGCCGTTCCCATTTCCAAAGGAACGTCTTGATTCTTATCTTGATATTCTCTATATTTCTTAACGCCTTCCTTCTCGAAGATGTCGTTCTCCGCTTCGAGATTGAACAAGGCACGCGCCGTAACACCAACGACTAATACTTCTGATAAATCAACACTCATTATAAACTAAAGCTGTTGAACTAAGGCTATTGAACTAATGCCATCGAACTAAAAGGTTCAAATGCCAAAAGCCAAAAGCCTTAGTATAATATTATTCTGTGAATAAATTAATAATGTTCAATATCACCTCTGATGCTTTTTCCATGCTTTCCAATGGAACGTATTCGTATTTTCCATGGAAGTTGTGACCGCCAGCGAAGATGTTTGGACATGGCAATCCCATGAAACTGAGGTTTGCGCCGTCAGTGCCGCCACGGATAGGCTGTACCTTTGGCTTGATGCCTGCCATCTCGATAGCCTTGATAGCTTTTTCAACGATGAAATAATGTGGCTCAACTTCCTGACGCATATTATAATACTGGTCTTTCATATCTAATGTGACCGCATTATTGTATTTCTTGTTGAGATATTCAACGACAGACTTGAGCAGTTCTTTCTTTTCCTCGAACTTAGCTCTGTCGTGGTCACGGATGATATATTGCATCGATGTCTCTTCCACTGTTCCTTTTATCTCTGTAAGAAGGAAAAATCCTTCGTAACCGCAAGTAAATTCAGGGCGTTGGTTAACTGGCAACATCGCGTTCAATTCCATAGCGATTTGCATTGAATTGACCATCTTGTCTTTTGCATAACCTGGGTGAATGTTTGCGCCTTGGATGTGAATCTTGGCGCCAGCAGCGTTGAAGTTTTCATACTCCAACTCTCCTATCTCACCGCCGTCGATGGTGTATGCATACTTAGCACCGAATTTCTTGACATCGAATTTCACTACGCCACGACCGACTTCTTCATCAGGAGTGAAACCGATTTTAATATCGCCGTGTTTTACTTCTGGATGTTCCATAAGATATTGAGCAGCATACATGATAGCAGCGACGCCGCCTTTATCGTCAGCTCCTAATAATGTTGTACCGTCGGTGGTAATCATCGTCTTTCCGATGTAATTCTGCATTTCCGGAAAATCAGAGACTCTCAACACGATGTCTTTTTCAACGTTAAGCATGATGTCGCCACCTTGGTAATTCTCAATGATTTGCGGCTTAACATCTTTGCCAGAAGCATCAGGTGATGTATCGACGTGAGCGATGAAACCGATGGCAGGGACTTCCTTATCGATGTTTGAAGGAATAGTCGCCATGACGTAACCGAACTCATCTAACTCAGCTTTGATTCCCATCGCTTCTAATTCATCGCGAAGCATTCTGAGAAGATCAAATTGTTTTGCAGAACTTGGCTGTGTCTCTGAATTTGGATCTGACATTGTATCGACAGAGACATATCTTAAAAATTTATCTAATAACTTTTCCATAATATAATTTTTTAATCTTGTTTCATTTCACTCCATACAAGAGATACGGAATAATTATATGACCATTCGCCAAAGTAATAGCTACCTCCTTCTTTGTCGCCAGCATATAATTTATAAGGACCGCCCAATTTGTTTCCTCTCCAATTATAAACTTCAACAACGACAAAATCAGCACCCAACTCACAAACCTCAACATAATGATTCATGTATGTGTCATTATTCTTCCACGCTACTCTTCCTAATTCCAAAGACGATAAAGGCATGTAATAAACATCATCACCGCCCATTTCTCTTCCGGTCACTTCACATTCTTTCGAAGAGCCGTCGACGAATTTAAGCATTAATATTTTAGACATAACAACATATTATTAGGTTTATTATTCTGTTTTCGCTCTCTTTGAATCCCAAATCATATAGGCGATGACAGCGACATACATGACCAATGCTACCAATGAAGCCCATGGTGTCTCTGCGAATGGAACGCCACCGACATTGACAATCATATTGACATTAGCGAATTTGAGTATCGCGCTGACAACTCCCATCAATGCGCCACCAGCGATGAAGCCTGATGCGATGAGAGTACCTCTGTTGTTGCGAGCGTTGTTGAGTGCTTCGTCTTTGCTGCGTGTGCTGACATACCATGAGATAGCGCCGCCTATTAATAAAGGTATATTGAGGTCGATTGGGATAAACATACCGAGTGCGAATGGCAATGCTGGAATCTTAGCGAAAGTGAGTATCAATGCGATGACAGCACCGATTCCGTATAACAACCATGGTGCGCTGCCGCCTGACATCATCGGTTCTATGACTGCAGACATAGCATTTGCTTGTGGAGCGACGAGTGCGTCGTCACCAACGAAACCGTAAGCCTTATTCAAAACCATAATGACACCTGCTACTGTAGCTGCTGCGACAGCAACGCCGACGAACTTCCAAATCTCTTGATTCTTTGGTGTTGTTCCAATCCAATATCCAACTTTCAAGTCGGTGATAAATGCGCCAGCGACAGCCAATGCTGTACAAACCACGCCGCCGATGATAAGAGCAGCTGTCATACCCATCGCACCGCTCAATCCAGCTGCAACCATGACTAAAGAAGCTAAAATCAATGTCATGAGTGTCATGCCACTGACAGGATTTGAACCGACGATAGCGATAGCGTTTGCTGCTACTGTTGTGAATAAGAATGAGATAACAGCAACGACTAAGATACCGACGAGTGCGTGTTTGACGTTATGAACGACGCCGAACCAGAAGAAGAAGAAAGTGATGATTAAAACAATGACAATACCGATGACGACGAATTTCATTGAGAGGTCGCTTTGTGTGCGTTCTTCTTTAACGCCATCGTTTTTCTTGCCTTTAAACTCATTGGCAGCCAAGCCTACAGATGACTTGATGACACCCCATGATTTTATGATACTTACAATACCAGCCATCGCGATGCCGCCGATACCGATATGACGTGCATATTCTTTGAAAATCATTTCTGGACTCATAGAACCTAAAGTCTGAGTGATGCCAGAATTCATCAAGTCGATGACAGCGTCGCCCCAGATGATGTTCATACCAGGAATGATGATAAACCAAACCAGCATTGAGCCACAGCAGATTATGAAAGCATATTTCAATCCGATGATATAACCGAGACCGAGCACAGCAGCGCCCACATTGACCTTAAACATCAGTTTTGCGCTATCAGCCACAGCGAGTCCCCAAGTGGTTATTTTTGTTGAAAGCGTCTCAGTCCAGAGTCCGAATGTGGAGATGCAGAAGTCGTAAAGACCGCCTATCAAACCACTTACGACGAGTAACAATGAATCCTTGCCTTTCTTCTGTCCGCTGACGAGCACCTGTGTTGTTGCAGTAGCTTCAGGGAAAGGAAACTTGCCGTGCTGTTCTTTGACGAAATATTTTCTGAAAGGAATTAAAAAAAGTATTCCGAGGATGCCGCCCAAGAGCGAAGCGAGGAACACTTGCATGTAATTTATTTCGATAGCGTAGCCCTTACCTTGTAAGATATATAAGGCAGGCAATGTGAA
>JAZOSA010000066.1:0-11074 GCA_045656905.1 Bacteroidales bacterium | reverse complement strand
CGGGTAATGTTAAACACCGCCTGCATATCGGTTTTGACGACCCTTCGGATGCCATAGGTGCGGATGAATTTGTGATGAGCGAGTTCCGCAGAGTGAGGGATGAAATCAAAGAGAAGTTTAAGGAAATATTTTTATAAGTATATATACTTTTTTCCAAAGAATTATTTTAGAAATAATCATAAATTATGAAAAAAACTATGCTGTGCATTATAACACTTTTGATTGCAATGACATTATTTTCATGTAATCCGGATGATACTACAACCGTCAAGAAGGTTTCCATTATGGGAGACAGTTATTCCACTTTTGAAGGCTGGTCGAACATTGATATTGAAGGAAATCCTAATGATTACTATGTGTATTATCCACATGAAGGCAATACCGATGTGACTACAGTGGATAAGACATGGTGGTATATGTTGTGCCAGAAACCAGAGTTTGAACTCGAGATTTCAAATTCATATTCAGGTTCAGTTGTTTCGAACACGCATTATAATGGCGTGGATGTGACTGATACGGATTTGTCTTTCATGCATCGTGTAGGGAAGAATGCCTTTGGCGTTGATTGCAATGGCGACCCTGACATCATCCTTGTCTTTGGCGGAACTAATGACTGCTGGGCAGGCGTGGAGCTCGGCGACTATGTCTATGACAACTGGACAGCTTCCGATTTGAAATGTTTCCGTCCAGCATTCAGTAAATTGCTGGCAAGTCTTAAGACACTTTACCCTGATGCTACGGTTTATAGCATCACCAATGGAAATAATGAAGTCTCAGGTTTGACCAAACCATACGTCAAGTCAATAGAGAAGGTGTGCAAGCATTATGGCGTAACGAATATCGTCGTGAAGGACATTGAAAAAACAGATGGTCACCCAACATATAAAGGAATGCAGTCAATTTGCGAGCAGGTGTATGAAGTGGTGAAAGAGGGGTGAGGGTACCTTGTATCATATAATCAAGTAATTAAACAAACAAATATATGAAAACAATGAAAGAAAAATATTCAGATAAAAAGGCTTCGTTTGTTGAGAATATAGACGAACTTAAAAAAGTCAATGATATTACTGAACTTAAAAATCTCATAAATCAATGTAGAGAGAATAAGGAACCATTAACCAACCTTAACCTTTCAGGCGTTGAACTGAAGAACATTGATATGAGTGTACTAGATATCGTCAATGTCGTTTTCAACACCTATAATGTTGAAAACTCTGATTATAAAGAAATCTACAATGTTTCATTCAAAGGTTCAAAACTAACAAAAGTATGTTTTGCACAATGTTCTTTCGAACGTTGTAATTTTGACAAATATAAACCAACACAGAAAGAGCTTGAGAAGCAAAATAAAAATATTGATTCACTTGTGGATATTGACACCATTATTCATGAAGCGGATTTCTTTATGACCCGTTGGGAATCCAGCCGTTTCAGAAATACTAAAATAGATATTGCTGATTTTCGATATTCTGAGTTCAAAAACTGCTCGATGGGAGGTTGTCATATAATGTTGGGGGATTTTTATATGGCGGCATTCTTAGGTACGACCGACTTTACAGGTTCAACCTTTAAGCATTGCAGTATTACAAATGCTATATTCGAGAATGACTTGATACGAGTGAAAGGTATCGACAAACTAGTGCAAGAATGTTATGACGACTACAGCAATGTCATTATTGGCCATAAGAAATGGTTCAAGCAAAACCCTTGTGGAGACTTTAGTTATAAAAACGAAGGAGAAGACGAAGGCCGTATCGTGAAAAGTAAAATATACACGCATGATGAAGCGAGTGTAGTATATGCTCAATTGAGTGGTTTATATGCAAGTAAGGGATTCTTTAAGGATTCTAACTTGGCATATGAAAGGGCCAAATGTAATGAGGCTTACTCAAAACTATATGAAGTGATATATGAATGCAGTAAATTGGCCGATAAATTAAGTGAGAAAATAAAAAAAATCTTCACCAAAAACACTACTGAACAGGAAAACAAAAAGAAGGTGGATCCTGTGAATTTAGGAAAAATTGGAAAAAATATTTTTTCACTAATTAATATTGGGGTTTCCTGGATACTTGGATTTGGATATAAACTGAAAAATGTGCTATTCTGTATTGTGTTTTTAGTTTTGGGATATGCATTAATATACCATACCAAATTAAAAACACCATATGAAATGAAATGGTACAACGAATTAGCTTGTAGTTTGAACAATACAATTGGTCCTTATGAGGATTTTTATAGAGTTGTTGGACTTTGGTTGTCCAGTATTCAGACAACTTTAGGCATTTTGCTTGTAGGATTTGCAGGTTTTGTACTTGCCAATAGAGTACGTAGCAATTACTGACAAGGGGCTCCTAACTTTATGTTATTGTGTTGGAATAGAAGATACCTGAAAAGGAAATAGAGAATATTTTTGAAAGACAAAGTGCTAAACAAATATACAAAGAGTCGGATCAAGCTATGTTTGATTATGACGCAATAAGGGGAAAGTAATACTCCCTTCCAACTTTATCCTGCACTCGGATTCTGTATGCGACATCTTGCGCTCAATGGTTGAAATTTCCAAATCGCGGAGGGAGTGAGCAAAGACATGCCAATATTGGAGTGCGAGTATGCAGATCAGATACTTTTACAGTCAGGAGTCGCGCCGAAAGACTTTGCCTATATTGACAGAGAACAGTTCCGCAAAGGATATTGCTTTGAGTATTGGGATTCGTCATTAAAAGGTACAAAAGGTCTTCTTGGTGACCATAGTCCTCATGCTGGTACGGACTCTGATGTTGCCGTTGCATATCGTAACAAGGACAACAAATTATGTCTTTGGCTAATAGAACACAAGTTGACGGAACAAGAATTTACGACTTGTGGTGGCTATCGTTCAAAGGGAATCTCTGATTTACAGAAGGCATGCTGCACTTCTTGTGGTATTGAGGAAATTCTGGAAGACCACAATAAATGTTATTATCACGAACGTTGTGGTTATTATTATTGGGAAATTATGGATAAACACTCTGTGTTTTTTACTGGAAAATATGAAGGTAAAGGATGTCCATTTAGAGGTGGCATGAATCAACTATGGAGAAATCAGCTACTTGCTTTGGAGCTTGAGAATAGTGGTGTATTTGATGAGGTTTATTTCTCTGTTGTCTCTCATCCAGAGAATTCTTTCCTTGACAAAACTATAAATGAGTTTCGTGTACTTACAAATAATTCGCCCAAATTTTATGAGTTTAAGTCAAATGTACTTGTTGATAAAGCCATTAAGTATTTGCCAGATTGGGTTTGTTGGTATAAAAAAGTTTATTTAGGAATTGAATAGTGCTAATTTATATATTGAGAATTCATAATTATGGAAAAAACTATGCTGAGCATTTTTTAACATTTTATTTCAAAACTGAGTTTTTTCTCACGAATTTTTTCTTATATTTGTCAACTAATCATTATTATTGATTTACATTCTTAATTGTATATTTTAAAATAATGATGTTTTATTTCTAACTATTTAAGAATTAAATAAATAAACAAATATAAAATTATCGTGATGAGTAAATTAGGCTTAGATTTTGAAAAAGTAGCTAAGGCTCGTGGTCTGGCAAAAAACATTGCCGACAACGTACAAGGTTTTGTGGAACAATATACAACCGTCGCTGTTGAACGTACTTTATGTCGTTTGATTGGCATCGACGGCGTTGATGACAATATGGTGCCGCTTCCAAATGTCGTCGTTGACACATTGAAAGACAAAGGCGTTTTGGGCGAAGGCGTCCTCTTCTTCATCGCTAACGCAATGATTGAGACAGGCAAGAACCCACAGGAAATCGCTGAACTCGTAGCTAAAGGTGAATTAGACATCACCAAGGTAGTGACAAGAGACAGCAAGAAAATCGCTGACACCTTACAACCAATCATCGATGAAAACATCAACAAGATTCGCGCTCGCCGCGCTCGCCGTGAACAATATCTTAACACAATAGGCGAAGGACCAAAACCTTATCTCTATATCATCGTTGCTACAGGTAATATCTACGAAGACGTTATCCAAGCTCAAGCCGGCGCACGTCAAGGCGCTGACGTCATCGCTGTTATCCGTACTACAGGACAAAGCCTCTTGGACTATGTCCCTTACGGCGCAACAACAGAAGGCTTCGGCGGTACTTTCGCAACACAGGAAAACTTCCGTATCATGCGTAAGGCATTGGACGAAGTAGGCGAGGAGGTAGGTCGTTACATCCGTCTCTGCAACTACTGCTCAGGTCTCTGCATGCCAGAAATCGCTGCTATGGGCGCTCTCGAAGGCCTCGACGTCATGCTCAACGACGCTCTCTACGGAATCTTGTTCCGCGACATCAACATGCAACGTACACTCATCGACCAATATATGTCACGTATCATCAACGGTTTCGCAGGCGTCATCATCAATACTGGTGAAGACAACTACCTCACAACAGCCGACGCCGTTGAAGCAGCTCACACAGTCCTCGCTTCTGACCTCATCAACGAACAACTCGCTTTGTCAGCAGGTCTTAAAGAAGAACAGATGGGTCTCGGCCACGCTTTCGAGATGGACCCAGAGTTAGAAAACGGATTCTTGTATGAACTCGCTCAGGCTCAGATGACACGCGAAATCTTCCCTAAGGCAACATTGAAATACATGCCACCAACCAAATTCATGACAGGTAACATCTTCCGCGGTCATATCCAAGACGCTCTCTTCAACATGATTGGCATCTGGACAAACCAAGGCATCCAGCTCCTCGGCATGCCAACAGAAGCTATCCACACTCCATTCATGAGCGACCGTTACCTCTCTATTGAAAATGCAAAATATATCTTCAACAATATGCGCAGCATCGGCGACGAAATGGAATTCAAAGCCGACGGTATCTGCCGTAACCGCGCTAAGTTAGTCCTCGACAACACAATCACATTGTTGGAAGAAATCAACAAAGAAGGTCTCTTCACAGCTCTTGAAAAAGGTATCTTCGGCGACGTGAAACGTCCTATGAACGGCGGTAAGGGTCTCCAAGGCGTTACAATGAAAGGCGAGAACTACATCAACCCATTCGTTGAATTGATGAAAGGTAAAAATTAATTAAGTAAAAAACAGAAAAACATATAACCATGAGTGAAGGATTATATTCAATGGAAGCTAAGGATTTCGACAAGACCTTAGATTTGACAAAAATAAAACCATACGGCGACACAATGAACGACGGTAAAGTACAGATGAGTTTCACTTTGCCAGTCCCATGCGGAGCAGAAGCTGTTGAAGCAGCTAAGCTTATGATGAAGAAAATGGGACTCGAAAACCCAAGCGTCGTTTATTATAAAGAACTCACACCAGGATTCACATTCTTCAACTGCTACGGCAGCTGTCAACATACAGTGGATTACACAAACATCTACGTTCCTAAAGTTGAAAGCAACGTGATGGATATGTACGAAACAGACGAATTCATCAAGGAACACATCGGACGTAAAGTCGTTATCGTTGGAGCAAGTACAGGTACCGACGCTCACACTGTAGGTATCGACGCCGTCATGAACATGAAAGGCTACGCTGGTCACTACGGTCTCGAACGTTATGAAATGATTGACGCTTACAACCTCGGCAGTCAGGTTCCTAACGAAGAACTCATCGCTAAAGGCATCGAACTCGGTGCTGACGCATTGATTGTCTCACAGACAGTTACACAAAAAGACGTTCACATCCAAAACCTCACCAACTTAGTCGAGTTGATGGAAGCAGAAGGCTTACGCGACAAGATGATTCTCGTATGTGGCGGCGCACGTATCACACACGAACTCGCTAAGGAATTAGGTTACGACGCAGGCTTCGGCATGAACACATACGCCGACGACGTAGCATCATTTGTAGTTGCAGAAATGGTAAAGAGAAATAACAAATAAGTATAATATTTAAAACTAAATACAATGGATAAAGATCAAGTAAGAGAAGTCATCGCCAGAAGAGCAGCTAAGGAATTGCATGACGGCGACGTTGTTAATCTCGGTATTGGCATTCCAACAATGATTCCTAACTACTTGCCAGAAGGCGTCACTGTTACACTTCAGAGTGAAAACGGTGCTATGGGCATGGGACCAACACCAGCAGCAGGCGAGGAAGACAAGAACCTCATCAACGCAGGCGGCGGTTACATCACATTGATGCCAGGCGGCAGCACCTTCGACTCAGCTACATCATTCGCCATCATCAGAGGCGGTCACGTCAATGTTTCATTCCTCGGCGCATTGCAAGTTGATGAAAACGGCGACTTGGCAAACTGGATCATCCCAGGAAAGATGGCACCAGGCATGGGCGGCGCGATGGACTTGGTAGTAGGAGCAAAGAAAGTTATCCTCACTATGGAACACACACAGAAAGGCGCACCTAAGATCTTGAAGAAATGCACACTTCCTCTCACAGCATCAGGACAAGTTAATATGATCATCACTGAGATGGGCGTTATGGAGATCACATCAGAAGGCATCGTTCTCACAGAGATACATCCAGAGTTCACAGTGGAAGACGTTCAAGCTGCAACAGAAGCAACTTTGATCATCTCACCAAACTTGAAGTCGATGGTTGATTAAGACTAAGGCTTTTGGCTTTTGAGCTAAGGCTTTTGAACTTCTTTAGTTCAACGGCCAACAGCCCTAAGCCAATGGCTAATAGCCAACAGCCAACAGCTAAAAAACGCGTCAGTGTTTGTTTGCAATTAGCAGGAAACATTGATGCGTTTTTTTTTTATAGTCAACAGACAACGGACAACAGACTTTGTTCATGGTGCCTGAGCCTGTCGAAGGGATTGTTTTTTGCTCTGAACCATGAGCCATGAGCTTTGAGCTGGAAGACTGCAGATTTTGGAATTTAATCAAATCTTTGTTCTTCGTAGTAATCCCTGCCGCATCGGATAAATAGCGTTAAGAAATTATGAGACTGGAGCGTTAAGAACAAAAAGGTGTCTGAGCGCAGCGAGTTCTTTTTGTTTAGCGAAAGAATCATAATTTTAGCGTATTTACCCGATGCGGCGAGCTTTTTCTGTTTCTCTTTTTTGCGGGAAAAAAGAGAAAGGAGATTTTTAAAGTCAACAAGACCACAATTTTTAGTAGGAGTTAGGAGTGGATTTTAATCTCCTCAGTTCCTTAGTTCCTTAATTCCTCAGTTCCGTGTTAATCAGATTAACCACAACCTTAACCATGACGTCTTTTTCTTCAGGACGAGATTCTGCAATCATCAGAGTGATAGCAACTAAAGTGCCATTACTAATTCGTTTGGAACCATCAGAATTGTATAAAATGCCATTATTCTGCATAAACCAGAGAAATAAAGTCGCTGCAATACGTTTGTTGCCATCGCTAAAAGAATGGTTTTTAGTCACTAAATAAAGCAACATTGCTGCTTTCTCTTCAACGGAAGGGTAGAGGTCAGCACCATCGAAAGTCTGATAAATCTGTCCGATAGAGCTTTTGAAAGAATCGTCTTTTTCATTTCCGAACAGCCAGCTACCGCCGAACTTTTCTTTAAGATTCTGAATAGTTAAAATAGCATTGTCGTAAGTAGCGATGAATTTATTTTCATAAGTCGTTTCCTCGATTTTAAGTTTTTGATAATCGTATTTATCAAGAGTATCAAGAGCATAAGTGTAATCTGTCACTACACTTATCAAATCCAGATTTTCTTTGTTTGACAATTCCGGTTGCGAACTAATTGTGCGACCGAGAATATGAACCAATTGCGAAAGTTCCTCATATTTCCTTTGTGTTATTTTATCATTGATAGCATAACCTTTTATCAGATATTCCTTAAGAATTTTATTGGCCCAGATTCTGAATTGAGTGCCACGTTTGCTTTTAACACGATATCCTACTGAGATTATTACATTTAATGTATAAAAAGCTACTGCTTGCTTTACATCATCAACACGCATTTTTTGCGTGTTGTTATTCTTAGGTAATTCCCCTTCAGCGAAAACATTATTAATATGCTTTCTTATAGTTTTCTCATCTCTGTCAAACAATATTGCCATTTGGTTTGCTGACAACCAAACAGTTTCCCCTTGAAGATTTACGTTAATTCTGGTGTTGCCATCTTCCGATTGATAGATGACAATATCACCATTGTGATTTGTAATGTTTTTCATAATATCTTGGTCTTTTAAAGTTTTGGATTCTCATTTGCCTATGGATGTCAACAGACTTTGTTCACGGTGTTAGGAATGAAATTTAATTCCCTCAGTTCCTCAAATCCTTAGTTCCTCAGATCCTCAGTTCCTTAATTCCTCTGCGTTCTCTGCGTCTTTGCGAGAGAATTTCGGATAACGAGTTTTGAGTTAAGAGTCGTTGTCTCCGAGTTCCTTCTCGATATCTTCGATACTTGGCAAAGTGCTTCTGAAATCTTTCGGAAATAATTTTGACAACTCGTATTCTGAAACTCCCAATGGATTATTATATCCTTCAAGAGCGTAATGAGCCATCACCTCATCCTTATCCTTACAAATCAGCAAACCAACAGTGGGATTGTCGCCATCTCTTTTCAGAATGTGATTGGCACATGAGACATAACCACTTAACTGACCTAAAAACGATGGCTCGAATTTCTTGGTTTTAATTTCAATGACGACATAACAATGTAAGTGAGTGTTGTAGAAAAGCATATCGGCAAACATTTCTGTGTATCCTACTTCTATGCGATATTCTCTTCCCATATATGCAAAGCCATTACCTAATTCTATGAGAAAATTCTCAATGTTTTTAATAAGAGCATCTTTTAATTCTTTTTCGTTATAACGCTCCGTAAGTCTAGCAAAATCGAAACAATAAGGATCTTTTATCAGTTGCTGAGCCAAATCGCTATTGACTTCAGGCAAAGTGCTTTTGAAATTACAAACAGCTTTACCTTGTCGTTCGTATAAACCAGTATCTAGGAAGTTCAACAAAACATTACGAGACCAATTATTCTCAAGAGTTTTTCTTACATAGAAGAGAGCCTTATCTGTATCTTTTTTACATTTGTCGATGATATATTTGTGGTGGCTCCAAGGAATTTGGAATATATCTAATTGGTCCCCAACTTGCGGACTAATTATAAAGTCCTGATTATAAAATTTATCCCCAACTTGGGGATGAATTGTAAGTGTTTGATTATATAACAGATAAAAATATTTTGAATATCTTAAATTTGTTTCAGAAAACCCTCTCACACCTGGCAATTCGTTTTGTAAATCTTTACTCAGATTTTTAAAGAAACCGTCACCCCAACGGCTTTCAGCTTTCTTATTAACGATATCCGCACCAAGTGAAAAATAAAATCTCAACATTTCACTGTTGACTTTAATAGCAGCCTTAATCTGACTCTGTTTGAAACGTAAACTTAGATTTCTAATCCATTCGGCGTAATCGCCGTCAATTTTAATTAAAGTAGTCATCGTACATAAATTTTGGTTCCACAAAGCTACAACCATCTCATCCTTTTGTCAAGCATTTGCAAAGGAAATATTTCGGTTTTAACAATTTTTAACATAAAGTCTGTGAAATATTAAGAAATGATGTTAAGGATTTTTAGGAAGACAACAGTCAACAGACAACGGACAACAGACTTTGTGCACGGTGCCTGAGCTATGAGCCTTCGGCTGTCAACGGTCAACAGACAACGGACAACAGACCTCGTTCACGGTGCCTGAGCCTGCCGAGGGCAATTCCTCTGCGTTCTCTGCGTCTTTGCGAGAGGTTTTTTAAAGTCAACAAGACCACAAGACTACAAGTTTTAGTTTGGAGTTAGGAATGAAATTTAATTCCCTTAAATCCTCAATTCCTTAATTCCTCAAATCCGAGATTGTTTAAGAGCTTTTTGAGTGTTGTTGGAAAGTAGGAGAGAGGTGTTATTTTTTAATGATGTTCCTCTTCGATTGTTGTTTTAATCTTATTTATTTCCTTGATTAACTGAGATTTCGTTGGAAGATATAATTGATATTCGTTCGCCAAGATAGTTTTGTTATCTTCAGGAAGAGTCATCTTTACAACAGTGTCGTTTTTAGATGTTCCAAGTAAGATACCTATTGTTGGATTCTCTTCTGACAGTTTCTCACATCTGTCGTAGTAGTTTACATACATCTGCAATTGTCCTAAATCTTGATGAGACAATTTGTCGTTCTTCAATTCGACAATTACAAAGCAACGTAATAGACGATTATAGAAAACCAAGTCTATGAAGAATTCATCGTCTTCGAGCAAAATTCTCTTCTGTCGAGCTACGAAAGAAAAACCATTCCCCATCTCCAAGAGAAAATCAGCGATATGAGAGATAATCGCATTTTCCAAATCTTTTTCGTAATATTCAGCTTTACGTTCTAAGCCTAAGAATTCCAATACCATCGGTTCTTTTATGATTTCCTGTGGTGTTTGAGGAATCCGTTCTTTTCGAGCGACAGCCAAAACACTTTCTTTATCGTTGCTTAGCAACAGCCGCTCATAAAGTTGAGAATTGATTTGTCTTTCTGTCTCTCTGCCGTTCCATCCGTTGTTGACAGATTCCAATTCGTAATACTCTCTTTTGTCAGGATCATCTATCTGTATAAGTTTTCGATATTGAGTCCAGTTCAATTGCGAACGCAGTGCGTTCGCAATTGGGTAAATTCTATAAAATTGTCGGCTTTGCTCCAACGTCCTAACAGAGAATCCGCTGCCATATTCTGGGATTAAGTTATTCGCAAGATTCTTAATCAAATAAGAACCATAATCAGCTCTATCTTTCCCTTCTTGTTCCTCTTCGAAGATTCGTTTGCCGATGTTCCAATACATTTGTACACGACAAAAATCAACGCTTCTGACGGCATTCTGCCGAGCATTATCGATTATGACTTTTACATCATCAATGAAATTATTATTGATAGGATTATTTTTTTTCTTTTCCATGATTTATAAATTTTGGTTCCACAAAGCTACAACTGTCTCATCCTTTTGTCAAGCATTTGCAAAGGAAATATTTCGGTTTTAACAATTTTTAACATAAAGTCTGTGAAATATTAAGAAATGATGTTAAGGATTTTTAGGAAGACAACAGTCAACAGACAAC
>JAZOSA010000065.1:0-5381 GCA_045656905.1 Bacteroidales bacterium | reverse complement strand
GCTGGCGTAACTCGTCTCCTCGAGTTCCTCATCAACGCTTGCCCATCACCAGCTCACGTTCACGCAACAAAAGCTGCTAACGGAACAGAATTCCACAACAGCACAGAAGAAGCTCCAGCTATGTTCTTCTTCAAAATCTCTAACGAACAAAACGTTGGTGACGTTGCTATGGCACGTATCTACGGCGGTACAATCTCAGAATCACAAGACCTCGTTAACCCACGTACAGGTAACAAAGAACGTATCTCTCAACTTTTAGTTTCTAATGGTAAAACTCGCGAAAGAGTTGAAAAAGCTTGCGCTGGTGATATCATTTCTACAATTAAATTGAAAGACGTTCGCGTTAACGACAGCTTAGTCGATGCTAAGATTTCTGACACAGCATTCGAAGGCGTTCCATTCCCAGCTCCAATCTTCTCAACAGCTATCAAAGCAGTTAACTCACAAGAAGACGAAAAATTAGGCGGCATCCTCGCTGACTACCACAAGATTGACCCAACAGTCATCACATCAATGTCACGTGAGTTAAAACAAAATATCCTCCAATGCCAAGGTGAATACCACCTCAACACAATTAAATGGTACCTCGACAACGTACACAAAATCGCTGTTGAATTCGCATCACCTAAGGTTCCTTATCGTGAAACAATCACTAAGACAGCTAACGCTGACTACCGTCACAAGAAACAATCAGGTGGTTCAGGTCAATTCGGTGAAGTTCACATGAGATTAGCTCCTTACTATGAAGGTTACACAGACCCATCAGACCTCCAAGTTCGTGGTAAAGATGAATACGATCTCCCATGGGGCGGTAAACTCATCTTCTGCAACTGTATCGTTGGTGGTTCTATCGACGCTCGTTTCATGCCAGCTATCTTGAAAGGTATCAACGAACGTTTAGAAGAAGGTCCTCTTACAGGTTCTTACGCTCGTGACATCATCTGCTACATCTACGATGGTAAGATGCACCCAGTTGACTCAAACGAAATGGCATTTAAGATCGCAGGTCGTATGGCATTCTCAGCAGCATTTAAAAACGCTGGTCCTAAGATCATGGAACCTATCTACGACTTAACAGTTCGTATGCCAGAAGATATGATGGGTGCTGTTAACACAGACCTCCAAGGCCGTCGTGCTATCATCATGGGTATGGATGCTGACCGCAACTACCAAATCATCCGCGCTAGAGTTCCTCTCGCAGAAATGGATAGATATTCAACTTCATTAAGCTCTTTGACATCAGGTCGTGGTACATTCACAATGGAATACGCAGAATACGCTCAAGTTCCAACTGACGTTCAAACAAAACTCTTGAAAGCTTACGAAGAAAGCAAGAAAGACGAAGATTGATAAAATCTCCACTAAATACAAAGAGTCTCGCAATTGCGAGACTCTTTTTTTTAACAGTCCACGAATAAACACCAATCGAACACTAATGAGATTCGTGTGAATTCGTGAAGATTAGTGGACAAAAATTTCAATCAATAACTCCGCTGCCCAGAACCACTGGTTCCGTTTCGTGGTAGATGACACCGAATTGTCCGGCTGCAACTCCAGAGATTGCTTCGTCGGAAATGATTGTCAATCCTTTTTCTGTGAGCTTTAAATTACCGAGATTAAATCCAGGTTGATGTCTTATCTTATAACGTACTCTTTGTCCGTCAGCTAAAGTGATAGCAGGATTCATCGCCATGACATCAACCAAGTCGATGTTGTTTGTGTATTGCGCTATTGGGTCGTAACCTTTTGAGACATAGATGAGGTTACGTTCTGTATCTTTTTTCACCACGAACCAAGGACCGCCGCCGAGACCGAGACCTTTTCTCTGACCGATGGTATGGAACCAGAAACCCTTGTGTTTTCCGAGTTTCTTGCCTGTCTCCATCTCGATGATGTCGCCTTCTTTTTCGCCGACATATTCCTTGATATAATCGTTGTAGTTAATCTTTCCTAAGAAGCAGATGCCTTGAGAGTCGTGGCGTTGCGCGCTTGGGAGCTTATGAAATTCCGCTAGACGACGCACTTCCGCCTTTGGCAAGTCGCCGATTGGGAACATCGCCTTTGAGAGCTGATGATATGTTATTCTGGCGAGGAAGTCGGTTTGATCTTTAAAGGTATCGACTGCTGTTCCGAGCCATGAGATGCCGTTTTCGTCATACCACTGGCGAGCGTAGTGACCAGTAGCGATTCTGTCGAACTGGTAGCCCATCTTTTCCTCGAAGGCACCGAACTTAATCATTCTGTTACACATCACGTCAGGGTTAGGAGTGAGACCCTTACGCACCGAATCCATAGTATAAGACGCGACTCTGTCGTAATATTCCTTTTGAAGGTCGATGATGTCAAATTTACATCCGTATTTCTTAGCGATATATGTCGTTATCTCAATATCTTCTTCCGAAGGACAATCCATCAAATCGTCTTTACCTTCGAGACCAATTTTAATGTAAAAGATATGAGGATCAAAACCTTGTTCTTTCAAGATAGGGACCATCACGGAGCTGTCGACGCCGCCAGATACCAATGCCGCAATATTCATCAGACCTAATTTATTTAATGTTAACAGATTTTATTTCAGTTTTAACGACTCTTACATAACCTATGTTTTCGAACTCTTTCTCAGCTGCGCCATAAAAAGCACCGCTGCGTTTGCCTTTATAAGCCGACCATGTCTTATCGCCATAAGAGTAATGCCACCACTGACCAGGCATATTGACAAAATTCTGAGCAGTCATAAGGTTATTCAGCATCTTACGATTATCTTCCTGTTCTTTTGTAAGACGCACTTTTTTATGTTTCTCTTTTATTTTTGTTCCAAAATCGAGGTCAGATTTATCGGCATCGCAGAGAGAGATGTCGATGGCAGCGCCTGTGTCATGTCCGCCCATACTAGCATTAGGACTAGGCACTTTCATATTTACGAGGTTAATAAGTTCTGCGCGGTTCATATCAGGATGCTCCTCTCTCAACCTCTCCTCTTCTTTTTTCCAAGCATCATACAACGTTATGCGAGAACGGAACGCGCTGTACACCTTCAGATACACATCATCAGGGAGACTGTCGGCCACTTTGTAAAGTTTCATCGCAACTGTCTTCCTCAACAATAATGGATGTTCCAAAGTGTCATCGTTATGAAATATTTTAGGATGTCTGACGATATCAACCAAAGGTTCGTTACCTTCTCTCACCGTCACTCCTGACGTATAACGTCTTGATATTCTTTTTGAAAAACCCAACTTATATGACAGGTAACTGAGATAAAAACCCAGTTTATATCTATTTCTTTTATCTTTAAGATAAACTATCGCTATGATTATTACTGACAATAAAAGCAACCACAGCAATACTTCCAGCATGTGATATCTAATGTACTCTATCATTTTCAATCATTTAATTCAACGACAATAGGACAATGGTCAGAGAAATTCACTTCAGGCATTATGCCAACAGACTTCAACTTATCATTAAGATTGTCTGTCAAGATGTGATAATCGATGCGCCAGCCTTTGTTATTCTGCTTTGCATTTGCGCGATAGCTCCACCAGCTATAATGATGAGGTTCTTTTACGAGATGACGGAAGCTGTCGGTATAACCGTCGCTGAGGAATTCAGTAAACCACTGTCTTTCTTCAGGAAGGAAACCTGACGATTTAGCATTACGTATTGGGTCGTGGATGTCGATGGCTTCGTGACAGATGTTATAGTCGCCGGAGACGACGAGATTCGGGCGGGATTTTCTTAGTTCGTTGACATAAGAGCGGAAGAAGTCGAGCCATTTCATCTTAAAGTCCTGGCGTTCGTCGCCGCTTGTTCCAGAAGGATGATAGACGCTCACCACAGAGAGGTCGCCGAAGTCGGCTCTGATGAAACGACCTTCGTCGTCGTATTCAGGATTGTTCATTCCGTAGACGATATTATCCGGAGTTATCTTGGTGAGTATTGCGACGCCGCTGTAACCTTTTTTCTTGGCAGGGAACCAGAAATGCTGATATCCCAACATTTCAATTTCCATGAGAGGAATCTGGTCTTGAGTTGCCTTAATTTCTTGAAGACAAACGACATCTGGCGAATTAGCCTCCAGCCACTGAAGCAGCCCTTTTGAGATAGCAGCTCTTATTCCGTTAACGTTATAACTAAAAATCCTCATAGCGATAATACTTTCTGCAAATATAAAAAATATTTGTTCAAAAATGCCCACGTTACGATTTCATTTTTTATATTTGAAGACTTAAATTTGAATATTGTGAAAGCAAAAATAAAAGCACTTACCATATTATTTGCAAGGAAAATCAACAGATGGCGTTTCGCGCACATGTCAGAGAAGCAGTTCATGCTGTTGCTCAGCATTCCCACTGGTTTTTTGGCAGGACTATCCGCCATCATTATCAAAAAATTAGCTCACTTCATCAGAGATTATTTCTATAATATCGCGACACACGAAGACCATTACGGACTGTTGTTTTTCATCCTTCCTGCCATAGGCATTTTGTTTACCATCATATTCTGCCGCTTCATCTTGAAGCGCGACGTCGGTCACGGCATCCCTGGCATTTTATACGCCATCCAGAAAAACAAAGGAGCGGTGAAACCTTACAACACCTTCGCGTCAATAATATCCAGCGCCTTGACTGTAGGTTTCGGCGGTTCTGTCGGACTTGAAGGTCCGTCGGTGTCTACGGGTTCCGCCATCGGTTCCAACATAGGACAGCTGCTTCGTCTGAACCAGAAAAACATAGTCGTGCTCATAGGTATGGGATGCGCCGCAGCATTGGCGTCAATCTTCCAGGCTCCTATCACAGGCATCATCTTCGCCATCGAGGTCTTTATGATTGATATATCCATGGCATCGTTGATACCGATTATTGTATCGTCATTCGTTGCAATCCTCACCTCATATTATTTCTTGGGAAGAGCCTTCGAATATACCATCACAACAAGCACAGCCTTCATGCCTGCCAACTCATTGTTCTATGTAGGATTGGGATTGTTTGTAGGTCTCGTCTCAGCTTATTTCATGTATATCTACTTCAAAGTCGACAAGAAATTCAAGAAGATAGAGTCTCCATGGATGAGATTCGCATTAGGTGTCAGCGGACTAGGCATCTTGATTTTCATCTTCCCTGCCTTATATGGTGAAGGCTACGAAGCCATCAACGCTGCTCTCAACAACGACAACTCTATCTTATTCGAAAACGATATCTTCTCCAGCTTCCAAAATAACAAATGGATTATCTTAGCCTTGATGCTAGTAATCATTTTACTTAAAGCCTTTGCCACCTCGTTTACCTTCGCTGCTGGTGGAGTGGGTGGTACTTTCGCTCCTGCCTTGTTCCTCGGCGCATTCTCTGGAATGTTCTTCGCAACACTCATCAACACCATCG
>JAZOSA010000064.1:0-7606 GCA_045656905.1 Bacteroidales bacterium | reverse complement strand
AAAATATTTTTTTTACCCCTTATCTTGTTGAGTTACACGGGTTTCAGAATTGTCTCCTTTGTTAATGATACTGTCGATTGTCACGTTGACGAAAGTATTTTTTTCTAAATTCTTTCCCTTGAGTTGCATAGGGATATAATTTTCTCCATAACCCAACGCGATTCCGTCAGAATTGATACGTTCGATAAGCATTTTCTGTTCTTTGCCGAGCATTTGCTCGAAATATCTCTTCTTGTTTTCAGCAGAAATTTGTCTGATGACAGCACTGCGTTCGGTCTTGATTTTTTCAGGGACTTGGTTTGGCATCGTTGCTGCCTTGGTGCCATTCCTGATTGAATATTTGAAAGTGTGAATGTGACTGAATCCTATATTTCTACACATTTCTGCGCTTTCCAAGAAGTCTTCCTCAGTCTCTCCCGGGAAACCTACAATCAAGTCGGTTGTTATGTTAAAGTCTGGAATGACAGTTTTGATTCTGTCGCACATTTTTCTGAAATCGGCGGCGGTATAATGACGGCGCATTGCCTTTAAAGTGTTTTCAGCTCCGCTTTGGAGACAGATGTGCATATGTGGCGCAAGTTTTTCGTTTTCAAAAAGATGCAAGAATCTCTCACTGAAATTGTCTGGTTCAATGGATGAGATTCTTAATCTGAAGTCGCCATCAATTTTTAAAATGTTCTCAATCAATGTTTCAAAGTTGACATCTTGGTATTGGTAGCGTCCCATATTTACGCCAGTCAGAACGACTTCCTTGAATCCATGGTCGACGACCTTGCGTATGTTGTCGTAAATGTCTTTGTCGTTGCGACTTGTGGCTCTGCCTCTTACCATAGGGATTAAACAGTAAGAACAGAAGTTGTTGCAACCGTCGTGAATTTTTATGAGACTTCTTGTATGGAAAGTGTCAAACGCTGGCTGGTATCCGAACAAGTCAATGTCAAGGCCTTCTGGATCGACAGATTCGCCTTTGAAATGATTGTTTATAATTGTGAAAAGCGCGTATTTTCTTTCGTTGTCGATGGCGTAATCAACAGTCTTCTTTTCCAGAAGTTCATTCTTTCTGTGATTTACCATACAGCCTGTCGCAACGATGAGACTGTTAGGATGTTGTCTTCTTATCTGATGTAAAGCTTGACGGCATTTCTGGTCGCTTTGGTTCGTGACGGTGCAAGTATTCACCACGAAGACATCGGCGTCTTCCGAAGTGTCAACAATGTCATAACCAGCCTCTTTGAAACGTGATGCCAAGGCGTCAGTCTCGTAAAGGTTTACCCTGCATCCTAATGTCTTAAACGCTATCTTCATTCTGTGACGAGATTTCCTTCTATTGATAATGGTGTTGCAGATGTGACTTCAACATTGACAATCTTTCCGATGAGGTTTTTGTCGTTGGACTTGAAACGAATCACGATTTTGCCTTCGGTGTAACCTGTGAGGTATTCTGAGTTTCTGTCGAAACCTGTTGCAATGACTTTCAAAGTCTTTCCGACAAGTCCTTGGTTATAAACCAAAGAATGTTTCATCAGTTCGTCGGTGAGTATGTGGTAGCGTTTTTTCTTTGTTTCCTTTGGAACGTCATCTGCCCATGTTGATGCGACAGCACCTGGACGGACGCTGTATTGTGCGATGTAAGCCATGTTGTATTTGAATTCTTCCATGGCTTTTCTTGAGTTTTCGAATTCTTCTTCTGTCTCGCCTGTGAAACCGACGATGATGTCTGTGAAAATAGTTGCTTCAGGAATCAATCTTCTGATGGTATGAATGATGTGGCGATAATCGTCGATAGTGTGTTTTCTGTTCATACGATCGAGCATTGCGTTGTCGCCAGATTGTATTGGGAGATGGATTTGTTTAGCGAGACATTTGTATTGAGAAATGACTTCAATCACTTCGTCGCTCATGTCGCGTGGGTGAGGGGATGTGAAGTAAACCCAGAATTCTTTATCCACGCTGTTGCCGTACTCGCCGATTCTGCGTAACAATTCAGCGAAGTTGATTTCTTCGCCTTTCTTGTCCAAACCGTACGAATTTACGTTTTGTCCGAGCAATGTGATTAATTTATAGTCTTTTTGTACTAAATCTTTTAATTCAGTCAAGATGTCTTCCGACTTACGAGATACTTCGCGGCCTCTAGTGTAAGGAACTGCACAATAGGTGCAGAATTTGTTACATCCATTTTGAATTGGAATAAATGCTTCAAAATCAGAGATGTGGTCTGGTTCGATGACCCAAAATCTGTCCATGTTGGCAGATGGGTTTATCTGAACTTTGGATTTTGGTTTTTGACCATTAGCAGTCGGATGAAGGCTGATGTTTGTTGGTTTTTGTACAATGTCTGTTGTCTGTTGACTGTTGACTGTTGACTGAGGAATGACGATTCCGTATTGACGAATCATATCAGGAAGGTCAGGGAGGTCGTTCATTGTGAACACTAAGTCGAACAGTTTCAAGAAACGTTCTCTGTCGGCAGGAAGAATACATCCAGAAACGAAAGTGATGCAGTTCTTGCGGTCTTTCATTTCATTCCATTTTTTGATACGGCTGTAAACCTTATCGATGCCTTTTTGTCGAACAGAGCATGCTATGATACCTAATATCGTTGCTTCGTTTTCGTTTTCTGTTGGCATAAATCCCATGCCTTGCAGTATGGTTTTAACACGTTCAGTGTCACTTTGATTCATCTGGCATCCTAATGGAAGAAGGAAGTATTTCATCTATTTCTGAGTTTTAAATTTAAGTTTGCAAAGATAAGAAAAAAATCTTTAGTCCTTAGTCTTTTGACTTTTGTCTTTTCTTGGGCGTTCGGCTACGCCGCCGGGCTTTCCGCTATATCTTTGCTCGCCATATTTCCGTCTCGCTCAAAAAAAACGTTCCTGTCCTCGTTCCCGTCTCCGAATCCCGTCCCCGACTCGCTCGCAAAGGATGCCGCTTCAATCCCTAACGCGTCCGGTAAGAAAAAGCATTTCCTATTTTTGCAACAAATCTTAGTAAATAAGACTTATAATATCTTTTATGATTTCGTTTTCTGAAGAAGGTGATTCTTTTAAGTCGGCGCCTTTTAACAATTGCATTGCGGATTCTATTGACGCAGGTTCCAGACTGTCAGAAGCGATGTTGATGTCTTTTATGATTCCGTTTTCTTCGTCTATGTCAAGGTCGATGTCGACGCTGCCCCAGTCGAAGGTCGCGCTTTTCTTTGTGCGGAATTCTCTCCATTTTCCGAAGAGATATTCGTCGCTGCCAATTTTCTGACTTAATTTAATTGCTTCTTCGTTGCATAAGTCGTTGAAGTTTATGATTGTAGCAGTTCCTTGGTAAACGTCTTCGAATGCTTTTATGAGGTGAGGGATGATGTTTTCTGATGTTATGTCGGCGACTTCAGAAAGGTTTATCACTCTGCTTGCTACGGATTTGACGCCGTGTTTATGGAGTTTCGCGGGTTTTACTTTAAGGTATTTTTGCAAGCGTTCTCCGTCGGTTTTTATTAAAATGGTTCCGTGGTGCAAGCCTTGATATTTGGTTTTTGCAAAAGCGTTGCCTGAAAATTTTCGTCCTTGGTAAGTGATGTCGTTTCTGCCGCTGACTTCTGTTTCGAGGTTGAAGTTAAGCAATGCTTTTTGAATCACCTGCATCTGTCTTTTTACGTCGTAGATGTTTTTGTCAGCGACGAAAGAGAAGTTGAGGTTTCCTAAGTCGTGATATACTGCTCCGCCGCCAGTTCTTCTTCTTGACAAGTATCCGCCTTCTTCTAACAATGAGTTGACGTCGCATTCGCTATATGGATTCTGGTTTGCGCCGATTACGACGGTTTGTTTGTTTTTCCAGAGAAAAAGACTTACTGTGTTGGGAAGATAGTTGTCGAGTAGTTTGCTTTCTATGGCAAGGTTGAGGTAAGGATTGTATTGTTTGCCGAGTATTATCTGTAGTTTGATTTTATCTTGCATAGTTTTATTTTGATTTCTTCTTTAATGGATTTTCAATGATGTAACATACGTTCAGGAATACTCCGCCATTGGTGTTGCGTCCGTAGTCTTCGGATTTTATTACGTTTGTTAATCCGAGGAAGTATCTGAATTCGATGAAGATGTTGTTAAATGCGTTTTGTCCTAAGTCGCGGGTGAACACTCCGAATACGAGTCCGAATTCGAAAGGATTGAGGTCGCCTTTCCTGAATTTTGTGATGTCTGTCTCGGAATTTCCGATTTTAGATTTGTCGTTGCCACCCAGGCAGAAGTTGAATGACGGTCCTGCCTCGACTCCGATTATGTCTTTGATGCTGTATTGGTAGAGTATAGGTATGTCAATGTAGTACAATGATGTGGTGTGGTAGGTCTTGAAATAATTGTCGGGTGTGTTTGTCACCTTTGAGTATTGCTGTCCTTTTGAGGATAATTTCACGTTTGCGATGAGACCCATCTGCTGGGTTATTTTGTATTGCGCGATACCTCCGAGGTTGAATCCTATTTTGAGTCCGCCTTCGTCGTTGTCGGTGTATATGGTGTTTAGGTTTAATCCTCCTGTGAAACCGAACAATAAGTCTTGTGATTGTGTGTTAGTGCTAGATAAGATAAGTATTAAAAACGAAATTAAAAGAGAGAAAAGTCTCTTTTTGTTGAGGATGTGTTTTATTGATAAAAGATTTACCATAAGCACTAAAAAAGCCACTTGTATTTCTAAGTGGCTCTGTGATTTTATTTGTAGTCTCTAGGGGATTTGAACCCCTGTTACCAGGATGAAAACCTGACGTCCTGACCAGACTAGACGAAGAGACCGCCCATTAAATGCCACTTTTTAAAGTAGTGGTGAACTTTTGTAGTCTCTAGGGGATTTGAACCCCTGTTACCAGGATGAAAACCTGACGTCCTGACCAGACTAGACGAAGAGACCGCCGTGTTTTTGTGATTGCAAAAGTACATAAAAAATCATTACATACAAGTAAAAAATAATTTTTTTTAAAAATATTTTTATTGTAATAATAATCAGTGTGTTATGTATTAAAAAATAAAAGTAGAGAAGTCTTTTTTCTCTACTTTTAGTTAATTTTTGTTATGATTTTCTTATGAAAATATCACAAATTGTACAATTGTATTTGATTTTATGAATATTATTCGAATGTGAATGACAACTGGAATGTTTTATTTCTTAGGCTGTCGAAACTGTTTGTGAACATATAATTGTCGTTCTTTGCGATGTTGAGCAATCCGTAACTCATTTTAAGTTCCACGCCCAGTTTGAAATATCCGGTATAGAAATCAAATCCGGCGCCGACTTCAGCGGCGATGTCGTGTCTGTTGACACTCAATGTCTTTGGTCGTCCGCTATCAGCATCGTAGTTTTTCTTGCGAGATGCCATGTCGATTTTGTAATTGGCTCCAGCGATGATGTAAGCTGCTGAATTATAAAATCTTTTGGATTTATATTTGACCTGTAAAGGGAATTCTACAAATGTGGAATGTGTGGTGCTTGTGATGCTCTTCGGAACTTCTATGACATCTTCACTGAGAGGGTCGCCTTGTAAGGATACTATTTGATATATGATTTTTCTTTCGCCAAAACTCAACGACGGGATGAGTCGCAGGTCGAAGTGGTTGGCGAGACGAAGGTTGCCGACAATACCGACGGTGAATCCGTGTGTCATCTGTGGGTTTATGTCATAAACCTTAAAGTCGGAAGTGAGAAATTGGTCGGTGGTTCCTGGCAATATGTCGTTTGATGGCAATTCCGTTGATGGGTGAATCACGTTTTGATAGTCGTCGATGTAGTTGATGGACAATAACATTTGGTTATATCCGACGATAAATCCATAATGATAAGGTTCGTTGTCGTAAAAAGGCAAGTTCAACGGTCCTTTCTTCTGGGCTTTCAATGAATTAGGTGCGACGCATACTGCAATGCATATGCACAATACAAGTTTGAATATATTTTTCATCATATATGGAAAACGAGTTGTTGTCTTGTTTATTATGATATTTTTTTACTTTCTTCCAATAAATGTTCTTTGTTGATAGGCACTACCCCGACTTCTTCGCAAACGATGCCTCCTGCGAGGTTGGATAATGCTGCGATATTATATGCGCTTTGTTCGCTTGCCAGACATAACATGGCCACGCTTAACACTGTGTCGCCTGCGCCTGACACATCTGCAATCTTCCTGAGATGAGCAGGGATGTGGTGGCAAGTGCTTGTCGCATAGTCTTTTATCAGCACGCCTCGCTCTGATAGTGTCGTCATTATGTATCTGCAATTCAGTTTTTCTTGTAAAAGATCGACGGATTTTATGAATCCTTCAATGCTGTCGTCTTTTGATGAAATCCCGATGCCTTCTTTGAGTTCCTTTAAATTTGGTTTGAATAATGTCGCGTTTTCGTATGCCAAGAAATTCTTTTTCTTAGGGTCGACGCAGACAGGAATGTTATTTTCGTTCGCAATGGCAATGACTTCTTTAATTAGCGTTTCTGTTAAGACGCCTTTGTTGTAATCTTGAAGTATTATACCATCGATTTTTTCTTTGTTTAAGATTTCGGTGATTTTGGATATTAGCGAATAGTATTCTTTTTCGGTTAGATCGAAGGTGTCTTCAGTGTCGACGCGCAGCATTTGTGCGTTGTTGCTGATGATTCTGACCTTATTGGTTGTGATTCTTTCGTTGCTTCTCACTATGCCTGAAGTGTTCATGTTTTGTTCAAGCATAAGAGAAATCAGTTCGTTTGATTTGTTGTCTTGACCTATCACAGAACAGAGTATAGGTTCTGCGCCTAATGCTTTGATGTTTTGAGCGACGTTGGCGGCTCCGCCTAAACGGGAGAATGTCGTTGTCACTGAAACGATTGGTACTGGAGCTTCTGGAGAAATCCTTTCAACTTTACCATTCATATAGGTGTCGAGCATCATGTCGCCGACAATCATGATTTTTTTTTCGTTGAAAGAATTGAAGAGATGTTCCATTTTTTTTAGTCTATAAGTCAATAAGACAATAAGTCTATAAGTGAGTTTGTTGGTTGAAAAGTCTGTGAGTCAACAGGTGCTTTTGACTCGTTGACTCACAGACTTATTATCTTTATTTAAGTTTGCTTAATGCTTCTTTGATTCTTGCTGCTGCATCGCGGAGTTTGTCTTCTGATGTAGCGTAAGAGAGACGGATACATTCGTCGTTGCCGAAAGCAGCGCCGCCAACGCAAGCAACGTGAGCCTTGTCTAATAAGTAGAGGCAGAGGTCGTCGCTGTTGTTGATTGTTGTTTCGCCGTCAGTTTTGCCGAAGTATGACTTGATTTCTGGGAACATGTAGAATGCGCCAGCTGGCTTGCTTAATTTAATGCCAGGGATTTCGCTTAAGAGTTCGAAGAACATATCGCGGCGGTTTCTGAAAGCCTTGAGCATAGTTTGGATTTCTTCTGAGTTTTCAGGAGACATCTTCATTGCTTCTAAAGAAGCTGCTTGAGCGATTGTACAGATACCTGATGTGTATTGACCTTGGATTTTGTTGCATGCTGAAACGATAGCTTTAGGAGCTGCGATGTAACCGATTCTCCAACCAGTCATAGCGTAACCTTTAGCAACACCGTTGATGATGACGAGTCTGTCTTTCAATTCTGTGAATTGACCCAT
>JAZOSA010000063.1:0-17354 GCA_045656905.1 Bacteroidales bacterium | reverse complement strand
GACACCTCTCTCACATTATGGATGACTTTTCTAATGCCTTCTGCTGTCGCATGAGCCGTATTGATTCTCACAACATTAACGCCAGCTTCATATAATTCTCTAATAAAATCGACATCACAACGAAGGTCGCTTATTGATGCCACTATCTTAGTCTGTTTCATAAAATATCATTATTGTTTTATAACAAACAAATGTACAAAAGTATTTGTAAAAAAACTTTACAAAACGCCTTAAACCAAACACAATAATTACTATTTTTGCGAACTAATTTTAAAAAAAACATTAATTATGATCGCTTTTATTTTATGGGTAGTGGGTATTGTTCTTTGCGTTAAGGCAATCCTTGAAGTTTTAAAAATGTCTATTTCAACTGCAGGTAAAGCTATAACAGTTATTTTATTACTCGTAACAAGCTGGGTAGGATTAGCAGTTTATTATTTCTACGCAAAGGATCACTTAACAGAATGGTTTAAGTAAAAATTAAAGGGACGCGAAAGTGTCCCTAATTTGTTTCATTATGGATAAGAAAGAACTAAGAACTCAAATAAAATCATTAAAGAAACAGCATTCAAAGGAAGAGCTCCTTGAACAGTCAAAACTGATTCTTAACAAATTAGAAAATCATAAATCTTTCATTGACGCAAAAATAGTGATGCTTTACAGCTCGCTTCCTGATGAAGTCAACACTCATGATTTCTTGGAAAAATGGCGCAATGAAAAGAGAATCATACTTCCTACCGTCGTCGGCGACGACATAATTCCCGTAGAGTTAAAAAAAGACACCGACTTTGCTGTCGGCGACTTCAATATCTTAGAACCACAAAATGAGGAATATACTGGCAACTATGACCTAATCGTCGTTCCCGGAGTTGCTTTCGACAAAAACGGCAACCGCATAGGACGCGGCAAAGGATACTACGACAGATTTCTCTGCAAGCACCTTGACGTCACTCGCATCGGTATCTGCTTCGACTTCCAACTCGTTGATGAAGTCCCAACAGAAGATAATGACATCAAGATGGATGAAGTCATTAGTTTAAATTGAAAATTGAAAATTAGCTGTCAGCTGTCAGCTGTCAGCAATCAGCGTTCAGTTTGTAAAAACGCATCAATGCAACCTAAACTGTATTTAATCGTCAATTGAAAACATCGCTGCTCTATTCAGCAACTGATTAAATTCAAGTGTTGTCTTGAATTCTTCCAACGCCCATTCTATCAATTTGTTATCATAAAGCATTCCTTCTGGCAAAGCTTGAATGAGATTGTATTGCTTCAATCTTAAAAGATAATCATACTGACTGTCTTTTGGAAAATCTTTCGGCGTTTTACTCAAACTGCACGAAGTGTCTAAAGTGAAGTTTTTTGCTTTTTTAATTGCATTTTCAAATGCCGCGCCATCATAACTGATGTCTTCTCTTATATTTTTAAGCACGTTCTTATCTGGATTATACAATCCTGCGTAAAGTCCGTTAAGTCCAAGATATTCCGAACCTTCAGCTTCAAAATGAAGATAATACCCCGCAAGTCCCGACTTCTTTCCATTAGTGCAGACATAAATTCCCATGTGTGTTTTGTAAGGACGCTTGTCTGGCGAGAATCGAATGTCGCGATAGATGCGATAAGTGCAGTCGCTCACACTGAGGTTTTTTATTGAAGAATCAAACTTAGAAATGCCGTCGATAAGTTCGACTGCCATACCATTTATGCGTTCCTGAGCTTTGAGATACAGGTCTTTATGTTCTTGAAACCAAGGGCGATTGTTATTAACCAACACGCCATTGAGAAATGTCATCACGTCTTTCATAAATAAAAAAACTATCTTTTATGCAAAGATAGTTTTTTATCAGAATTTTAGAACTTTAGAATCCTAGAATTTTAAAATTCTGCCGTCTTAACTTCAGTCTGTGGAACAAAGTCGAATGGTTCGTATTTGAGAAGCTGCATCGCAGCGAATTTCTTGTCTTTTGAATGAATGACATAAAGCTGGACATTGCCTTCTTCAACTCTCTTGAATTTCTCAATAGAATTATAATCAGCATTTTCAATAGCGTCTTTAAGATTATAGAAATCAGCGGTATCGAAATAAAGCTGACGTTTCACGACTGGTGAATTTGTCTTGACATAAACCTCGCTGTTCAATTTGGCAATCAACAAAAATATCGCGAAAGCAACTATTGCGATTCCAAAGAAAATCATTGTCGATGAGAGCATATTGCTTTCAAAATTACCTGAATAAACAAATAAGAAGCAGCCTAATCCCATCAAGACCAAGCTTAATAATAAAGATGTTACGTTAAATTTTTTCTCGATTAATTCTATTTGTGTGTTTTGAATATTGTTTGTCATGATTTTTTGAATTTAATTGTTAATAATAAGACAACGGACTACAGTCAACAGACTACAGACCTAAATAAAAAGCACAGAGACTCAGAGTCACAAAGTTCTAGGTGACTCGGTGTCTTGGTGTCTTGTAGTCTTAAATAATAAGGTGTCTTACGATAACTATCAAATTTTCCTTCGATGACAAAGGAGAGGAATGTTTCACATTATAGTTTTCGGTCGGCTGCACTTCTGAAGAGAAGCGTTTCAAAAGGATGGTGTGTATTAGGTTTTGCTGCGTTTTCTTTTGCGATGAGAGATGTCGGAACGACGGCAACGGAATTGTATTCTGCAACTCCGGAACGATAGTCTTGTCAGAATCATTATTGAAAATCAATTCAATGTCAGACTGTTGCCTGTCAAAGATATGAGATTCTTCCGTATCGTAATTTTTACCAAATGAAGAAACGTCAGCTTTTGCAGAGAAAGCCAACACAATAAATATCAGCGATATTATAGTTAAAATTTGCTTCTTCATATTGTTAAAATGATGTTACAAAGATAACACTTTTTCTGCAAAATTGTTGCATTTTTTTGAGACTTTATATCTTTGCTTTGGGCGTTCCGGCAAAGCCGTCGGGCTTTCCGCTATATCTTTTTCCGCTGCGCTCCAAAAGGATGCCGCTCCAATCCCTAACGCTTTGGCGATGGAAATAAAGACATATCTACAATGATACGTGGAGATTAAATCTTCACAAACCCAAAGCTCCATCTCTGACCTTTGAAAGTCTTTGGTATGTAAAGTTTTATTTCGTTATCACCTTTTTTAAGATTTATCGTCACAGGTTCGCGCATCCAGTAAAATTGCTCGTCGGTGAATGGCATTTCTTCTTCAGGACGATGCCATGTGTTGTAATGGAATTTATATTTCTCAGGTTCGTTCCATTCCTGCGAAGGAAAATATTCTACTCCGTTGACGAACATACGTCCGTCGTTTTCCCACTTGCCTTGCGGACCGATGCCACCAGAGATTCTGTTGGAACGAGCAGCGGCTTCAAAACCGACCCAGACATCAATCGTCGTTTCTTCTTCAGAATAAATATTAGTGACTGCCCAAGCCGAGACAGTGTCACCCACGACAATAGAATTTTCTGTACAAAGGTCATTGACATCGACAGCGCCGCCTCTTGCTTCTAAATTTATAGTGTCGGATATCGTTATCTTCCATATCGTTGTCGCATTAGGATTCCATCGCACGTCATGCTTTTGAAGCATATTATCTTTATGATATGACATCTTATTTTCAAAAGCCACGAGTTCTTCCCATGAGCCTTCGCCACCGTTCCAGAAGCGTTCGCTGAACGTCATCATGCCGTTAATCATTCCGTTATGAAGAGCGATGCGTGTCTTGTCATCAACGCGTACGTCATTCCAGAGACATAATATTCCGCCGAGAGCATTTGTCGTGTCAGGGACATCCTGAGCGCATGCTTTATGTAAGAACACCTTGTTTGTGAAATAGATAGGGTCGTAATAGTTGAGATAACCCATGAAAGAATCCACATATTTGCCGCCTTTTTTAGTCTGGGCAGCGTTAGAACCAGCGGCGGTGTTCCATATCTGACGTATCGTAGTAGAATCGGAAGGAAGTCCCGGGTCCCAAGCCATCGCAATGCGATTATGTTTCCTGCAAAGATTTTCTGTAAACCGCATAAAACCCTTCGGGTCAGCGATGTAAACTTCATCAGAGCCTATATGAAGATAAGGGCACATCGAAACTGGAATTTCATTACAAAACTCTTCAATGCATTTTTCAAGGACCTTCATTCCTTCTTCCGAATCCATGCTGAAACCGAATGCGTTTCTGAAATAAGCCGAATGACCTGGCATATCGATTTCAGGCATCACAGTGATTCCGCGTTCTTTGGCGTAAGTTATCAACTCACGTATTTCATCATAAGTATAAAACTTTCCGCAGTCACGACCCGGACGTTGATATTGTGGGTCATTGAGTTGCGGATAAACCTTACATTCTATTCTCCACGCCGGATTGTCGGTAAGATGCCAATGGAAGTAATTTATTTTGTACAAAGACATCAAGTCGATGGTTTCTTTCAACATCTCCAAAGTCTGGAAGTTACGTCCAGTATCGTGCATGAAACCTCTGAAAGGATACGCCGACCAGTCGTGAATTTCCACATCTGGCACGCGACCTTCTTTATCTTGGAGTTGCGATAAAGTTTGTCTCGCCCAGACCTCATTACCTTCTATTATAACATTGCCTTTTTCTATCTTCAGATAATACTCGTCTTTATTTTGCGGATACGACAATTTATCCGATGTTTCAAGAACAACTATTTCATTGATTTCATATAATTTATCATTATCAAGAACAAACTCTTTCGGTGTTGGAATGATATTTTCCTTTACGAAAACGTCTTTTTCACCACATGAAAAAAGCGAGGTTAAAACCAAAATCAAAGGCAATATTTTCTTCATAAAAAAACTTTTGCACAAAACTAATAAAATTATCAATGGACTTATTTTTCAATCATAATTTATTGTACTTTTGCACAACTAAAAAAACACACTATGAAATTCAAAATTGATTTTAAAGAAATCCTCAATTACGTAGCAACCAAGAAGTTCTGGATTGAACTGATTATCATGACAGTAGGTATGATAGTCACTGCTTGTGCAGTTTATTATTTCCTCGTACCTAGCAAGCTTATCATCGGTACAATTTCAGGTCTTTCAATCGTTATCAGCGGAATCTGCGAGAAGTTTTTCGGTTTCCCTCTCAATGTATCAACAGTCATTTTTGTAATCAACGCGGTTCTGTTGGTTTTGGCTTACATTCTCATTGACAAAGAATTCGGCATCAAGACTGTTTATACAGCTCTCATTTTAGGACCACTTATCGGTGTTTTGGAAAAATATTTCCCATACGAAAATTACATTTCAACAACATCAGAGATTCCTTCAATCATGGGCGACCTCTGGCTTGACCTCTGCTGCTTCGTATTATTATTAAGCTTGGCTCAAGCAGTATTGTTCAAGATTAACGCTTCAACTGGCGGTCTCGACATCTTAGCAAAAATCGTTAATAAATACTTACACTTCGATATCGGTACATCTGTATCAGTCGCTGGTTGGATTATCTGCTGTACAGCTTTCATGATCAACGACGCTCGTTTGGTTATCATCGGTTTAATCGGCACTTGGATCAACGGTTTGGTTGTTGACTACTTCACAGCTAGTTTCAACAGAAGAAAGAAAGTCAGCATCATTTCAAACGATCACGAAAAAATCAGACAATTCATCATCAACGACATCTCACGCGGTCTTACTATCTATAATGTAAAAGGTGGTTACAGCGGAGAAGACAAAGTGAAACTCGAAGTTCTTTTATCAACAGACGAGTTCTCAGATTTGATGAAATTCATCAACGAAAACGAAATCAATGCTTTCATCACAGCAGGTAACGTCAGCGAAGTCTACGGTCTCTGGGGTGACAAGAACAGACGCAAAGCAATAAAACAATAAAAATCAAGCCGCTAATAAAGCGGCTTTTTTTTGTATCAAATCTAACTTATCTGGACGCATTCGATGCGTCCCTACAAAATCATCTGTAGGGACACATTGAATGTGTCCTATAAAATCATCTGTGGGAACATATTGAATGTGTCCTTAAAACAACCGACGATAAAAACAAAAACACCCCAATGTACCCAACATGTTACATTGTACCAAAAATCACAAATTATTTTTCAAATCCCATTTTATTGGATTATTTTCAATATACTCCGAAATTAAATTCATTTCATTATGGTCCCTAATTATCCTATCATTATATCGACCCTGCCATTCAAAATGAATATTATTATCATTTGCAAATTTCTTAACGGATGATTTTATTCCCCTTATCACTGATGCTAAATTTTTACGTTGTGGACCAAATGATGTCACCTCATCATAATTTTGTTCTAAAACATTCTCATTATGAAAACAAACAATCAAATGAATATGATTGGGCATTATGGCATAACAAGGAATACTTATTTCACCTCGTCTTATATTAATCGTATCTTCAATTTGTTTTTGAAGGAATTCCCCAATCTCCGTTAAATAAACAAATTCATTTTTTACAATTCCAAAATATGGTTCATTTCCTTTTGTACATATTGTAACAAAATAATTTGCACCCATATAACCATGCCATTGTGCACGTGGCGTTTTTCGATAATTAAATTTCATAAATTTTGATCTTTTTACAAAGATAGTAAATTTCTGGACGCATTATGCATCCCTACAGGAAACTTTCAAGATTATTTTCAAGCATTCCTACAAGATTTTTCGCAAGACTTTCTTGGTATCACCTTGCGGTTTATCAGAATATTTCAATGCTTTGTTAAAACACCATTCTCGTTCCATTGCGAACCAACCATCTTCTGGCGATTGCAAATCATTTTCAAAGAAATATTTCCATCGTGGATAGTAAAAATCCTTTAACATTCCGCCCCACGCTCTGTATGAATAATCACGCAAACCACCTTGGTTGGCATTGACTTCCTCGCCCCAAGTCGTTATCAGAGTGCGAGCGTTATTCAGTTCCAGCCAATCCTTGTCATATTCCGTCGTTCCTTCCACTTCATCAGCGATAGCACGCGCCATCTGCGTCCACTGCCCCAACATAAAATGCTCATTTGTATTGAGTAATTTATCAATATCTTTTATCAAATCCAAGAACATCTTACATTTAGAGTCAACGTCAGCATCAGAGTTCTCATACGATTTCTTAATATCTTTTAACAAAAAACAAGCATAATCCATCAAAGCCTGACGTGATATTTCAATCAAATCGAAATAATAGTTCTCTCCTGACAAATCAGCTTCCAGCAACAGACGAGCAGCTTCTCTGACATCATCAGGATTGTAAAAAATTTCCGTTCCGCCCCACGACGAAACTCTATCAACCGTCAATGATGGTCTGGCGCACACCACAGCTTCATGAGGACCTTGAAGCGAGGTCTTGCAATCCAATGCCGAGTTTCTCAGCAGCTCCCAAGCCTGCTGTGCATATTCGTTTTTCACTCCATAACGACTTATGGAATAATTACGCATCCATTCTTCAGCATCAGGTTTTTCTTTATGCCAAGGCAGTTCAAACAAAACATCATATAAGACAGGTACAGAACCAATTGCTTCTGGAGTCGCACCAATCCCTTTTATGTTGGAATGTGAATTTTTATTTTCAAAATATCCATCTATCACGCCATTGAAACGTCCCATAAAACCAGAGCGACCTCCGAAATTAGGCAATATGCAATAGACGGCGTCATGACCTTTATATTCACCGAAATGCGTGTGCGCCGTCGAAAACAAATCGAGTATTACCAAATCGCCTTTCTCCACTTGATCAAGGACATGATACTGCTCATCATTCCATTGCCAATATTGAATCACCCATTTCTCATTGATGTCGTCATTCGCCGCAGACATAGCATCGGCGATTGCTTTATAGGCAGACGCCACGTCTATGTCATTCGTATTCGCTCCCTCGTGAAACGGATCCATACTGTAATATTGCGAGGTTCCCATCACTTCCACAAGCACCTTGTAATAATTAGCAGCCATCGTCTTGAAGTCGTCGGTATTAGGATTCAAGATATGAGGTCGCGTAAATCCACACCAGCTGCCTTGTCCATTCGCCGATATTCCAGTCTTTTCTGTAAAATTACTCGGCACCATACCGCTAAATCCAGGAAGCACCGGTTGCATGCCGAGTTCGCGCATTCTGTCACAAATCTTTTTAGCAAGTTTCGCCTGACGCTCATACCACCAATGTGGATTAGGACCGCCCCAAGACTCAAGGTTATTCATTCCCCACCAAGCCTGAAAACAAGGACCAGCGATGAAATCGTTCGCTTCTTCTGCAGTGTAATTGTAATATTCTGTTAACAATCTCTTCCAAACCACATCAAGACCAACAATCTGCAAAGGCATATTGATTCCGTGCAACGCCATCCAGTCGATTTCCTTTTCCCAACGCTCCCATGTCCAAACAGACATCGAATATGAAAAAGTGCAGTAGTTAAGATAATAACGATAATCGGCAGAACAAATATGACATTCTTCCTTTTCAGGAAGTGGAAAATCATAACTCTCAGCATTATCTATTGTCAGTTGACTCCAAGAGATATTTATATGAGCATAATGATTCAAATACCAATTGACGCCAGTCGTTATTGCCAAAACGGAATTACCTTTCACACAAGGCTTTCCGTCTTTAGATGTGATAATAAAAGCATCTGGCTGTTGGTTTTTGGCTGTTGGCTGTTGGGCAAGATTTTCATCTAAAATCGTGACTATCAACTGTTGTCCGTTGTCTGTTGTCCGTTGACCTAAAATTCTACTAAGGAAATTTGAAACCGCTTCAGGATTTACGACTTCAGCCTTAACATCAAATGTTAATAAAAATGAACATACAAAGAAAATAAGCAGTTTTTTCATAATTCAGTTCAAGGTCCTTAGTTCTTAGTTCTTAGCTCTTAGTTCAAAGTCTTCATCTGCCTATCTATCGAATCCTTATGAATGGTTTCGAAAATTTCTTTGACGAGAGATTCTTTCAATCCGAGAAGTTTACCTTTTTCGATATGATTTGACAATATAGAATTCCATCTGTCGAGTTGAAGAACAGCGAGGTTATTCTCTTTTTTTATCACGCCAATTTTTGAAGAAATATCGCTTCTTCTAGCCAAAAGTTGCAGCAATTCCTCGTCGATGTTATCTATTTGGTTTCTCAGTTCTTGAAGAAGAAAATCTGCATTATTTGACTTTGTCTTATGAATCACGAGACTATCAATCATCGACTTCAAATCATCTGGAGTGATTTGTTGATCAGCGTCGGTAAGAGCTATTTCTGGTTTGCAATGCGACTCAATCATGAGACCGTTTGTCGCGAGATCGAGAGCTTTCTGCGCAGTAGATTTCAATATCTCGCGACAACCGCAGATATGACTTATATCCGTGATTATCGGTATATTAGGATTTTTACGGTGTAATTCGATAGGAATTTCCCAACGAGGGTTGTTGCGATAAGGAGCAGCGTTGGTATCTTGGAAGCCGCGATGTATCGCAACGAGATGAGTGAGACCTGAAGAAGCGAGACGCTCAAAGGCTCCAATCCAAAGTTTAAGGTCGGGGGCTATAGGATTTTTCACGAAGATAGGAATATCGACGCCTTGAAGAGCATCAGCGAGTTGCTGCATAGAAAACGGATTCGCAGTCGTCCTCGCACCAATCCATAAAGCATCGACGCCATATTTCAGGGCGAGTTCTGCATGTTCTGGCGTCGCGACTTCCGTCATAAATGGAAGATTAGTTTCATCCGAAATCTCACGCATCCATTTCAATCCCTCCTCTCCTATTCCTTCAAAGCCGTTAGGACGAGTGCGAGGTTTCCAGATGCCGCCACGTAGGATTTTAACTTCTTGTAATTCTGATAGTTTTGTTGCCACATCAAAAAATTGCTCCTTACTTTCCACACTGCAAGGACCCGCAATAAGCAAGAGCTCATCGGGATTTTCAATCCATTTCTTTATGTCAAAACTATCTCTCATCATTTTTTTGCAAAAATAAGACTTTTTCAATATCGTCGATATTTGGCAAAGTACTTTTGAAATAACGTAAATTAGATTTCTAATCCATTCGGCGTAATCACCGTCAATTTTAATTAAAGTAGTCATCGTACATAAATTTTGGTTCTGCAAAACTACAATGCCATAATCCTTTTGTCAAGAGTTTGCAAAAGAAAAATTTAGTTTTTAACAATTTTTAACACAAAGTCTCTGAAATATTAAGAAATGATGTTAACATTTATTAAGATATTACAATTAAATACAACAATATCAACAATTTACCCCCTGATTTTATAAAAAATATTAAAAAACGATTGTATTTTTCAAATTAAATAATAAACTTTGCAGAACGGAAAATAAATAGTAACCTTAACACTTACAACATGAAAAGAAGTTTCTTAATCATTGCATTAATGTCACTATTTCTTTGCTCTTGCGACAAAGACAATCTTGATTTGACAAAAAGTGTTCCTGGCATCGAAGGATCATGGAAGTGGGAGTTATCGTCATCAAATGGTTGTTTTTGGTGGATGTGTACACAAGAAGAATCTGGTGCGGATTACACCTTGATATTTGAAGAAGGAAATCTTTTGAGCATTAAAAATGGTGACGAATTTGTCATCTATCAAGAAGAATTAAAAGTGACAAAACCAACAAATATTCCTCAAGGGCCTAATAGCGGAAATATCCCAGCGAATGAATATTTGATAGAACTGCCGAAAAAAACCAAATATCTCGATGAATATTTCCTTACTAACGACACTATTTACATGGATGTTGATGGATATGTAAGTATTTGTTTTGATGAATATTATAACGCCAATAAACTTACTATCCGTCGTGTAGAACACGACATTGAACTTCAACGTTCGATATTTATAAGACAAAACTAATCATGATTAGGGATTAAATTTAAAAGACGTCATTGGGAAACAAGTGACGTTTTTTTTATTAAAGCACATAAACTTAATTCAAAAAAAATCTTTCGCCTTTAGCCTTTTGTCTTTAGACTTTTTACTATCTTTGTGAGTTAAATAAAATTAGAATAACTTTAAAGAAATATACAGTGAAACGTACAGAAATTAAAGATGCATTACAAATGCAAGAGCTTGACAAAGAGATAAATGTCAAGGGTTGGGTGCGTAACAAACGCGGCAGCAAAAACGTAGCTTTCATCGCATTGAACGATGGTTCTACTATCAATAACCTCCAGTTGGTAATCGACCTCAACGTCATTCCAGAAGAAAACCTCGCTTTGATGCACACTGGCGCATCTGTCTCAGCAACAGGTAACTTAGTAAAATCAGCAGGTAGCGGACAAAGCGTTGAAATGAACGTCACAAGCATTGAACTCATCGGCGCTGCTGATCCTGACAAATATCCTTTACAACCTAAGAAACACTCACTCGAGTTCTTACGCGAAATAGCTCACCTCCGTTTCCGTACCAACACTTTCAGCGCAATCATGCGTTTACGTCACTGCATGGTATTCGGAATCCATAAGTTCTTCAACGAAAGAGGCTTCTACAACATCCACACTCCTCTCATCACAGCATCAGACTGCGAAGGCGCTGGCGAAATGTTCCAAGTAACAACATTAGACCTCAACAACTTGCCAAAGACTGAAGAAGGCAAAATCGACTTCTCACAAGATTTCTTCGGCAAAGCTACAAACCTCACAGTATCTGGTCAGCTCGAAGGCGAACTCGCAGCAACAGCATTAGGTAAGATTTACACTTTCGGTCCTACTTTCCGCGCTGAAAACTCAAACACTTCACGCCACCTCGCTGAGTTCTGGATGATTGAACCAGAAATGGCTTTCTACGACATCAACGACAATATGGACTTGGCAGAAGAAATGCTTAAATTCTTGATTCAATATGCATTGGATAACTGCATGGACGACCTTCAATTCTTAAGCAAACGTCTCCAAGAAGAAGAAAAGAACAAGAAAGCTGAAGAAAAATCAATGGAATTAATAGAGAAGTTACACTTCATCTTAGAAAACCCATTCCAAAGATTGACTTACACAGAAGCTATCGATATTCTCAGAAACAGCAACTACAATAAGAAAGGCAAGTTCCAATATCCTGTCACAGGCTGGGGCGTTGACTTACAATCAGAACATGAACGTTATCTCGTTGAAAAACACTTCAAGAGACCTGTCATCTTAACTGACTACCCAATGGAAATCAAAGCGTTCTATATGAAACAAAACGAAGACGGCAAGACCGTTAGAGCTATGGACGTTTTGTTCCCAGGCATCGGTGAAATCATCGGCGGTTCAGAACGTGAGACAGACCTCGAAAAATTATTGAAACGTATGGACGAAGTCGGCATTCCAAAAGAATCAATGGAATGGTACTTAGACACACGCCGCTTCGGTTCTGTTCCTCACTCAGGTTACGGCCTCGGTTTCGAACGTCTTATGTTATTCATCACAGGTATGGGCAACATCCGCGACGTTATCGCATTCCCACGTACACCAAAGAATTGTGAATATTAATTTGTTATATAAATAAAAATTAGGATTTTCTTCCATGTCCTCACAACGACTGACACAGACGCAAAAGATGCTGCAGAAGCTGTCGCCACAGCAGATTCTCCTGATGAAGCTGTTGCAGATTCCTACTATGGAACTCAGCTCTCGCATCAAAGAGGAGATAGAAGAAAATCCTGCTCTTGAAGAGAGCGAGTCTTTTGATGAGGTTGACACTGACTCTGACACCAACTCAGACACCGACTCTGACTCTGACTTTGATTCTGATGCTGACGACTACGATCCGCTCTCAGATTTCGATGATTATCTGCAGGACGACGATGACGACGCCGCTGCTTATAAACTAAAAGCCAATAACCATAGTCGCGACGACGAACATTATGAAGCTCCTCTTTCCGATGAGGAAAGTTTTCAAGATATTCTTATCCAACAACTTGGATATCGCAAACTCGATGACAAGAAATACAAGATAGGAACTTATATCATCGGCAACCTCGATGATTCTGGTTATCTTAGCCGTCCAATCACCGGCATTATGGACGACCTTCTCTTCACACAAAATCTCGACGTGACAGAAGAAGAAGTGATGGAAGTACTTCACATAATACAAGAATTCGACCCTGCCGGAGTGGGCGCAACAAACCTGCAAGAGTGTCTGCTCATACAATTACTTCGTCTACAAGAAGAAAACGAAGACGACATCGACTACACTCTTCCTATCATCATCATCAAACAGTATTTCAACGAGTTCACCAAAAAACATTACGACAAAATCGTAAAGAAAAGCGGCATCAGCGAACGTCAATTCCGCGTCGCACTCAAAGAAATACTTAAACTCAACCCTAAACCAGGAGGCTCTGTCGGCGGAGCACAACGTTCTAATTATGTCATCCCCGACTTCGCCATCTACAACAACTGCGGAAAACTTGAACTGACGCTCAACAGTCGTAACACTCCTGAACTTCATGTCAATAAAGATTATATCGACATGTTGAACGACTTCTCTAAACAGAAGAGCAGTCAAAGCAACAAGGAAGCTATCACTTTCGTAAAGAACAAGATAGACTCCGCCAAATGGTTCATTGAAGCTATCAAACAAAGACACAACACTTTGTATACTACAATGTCCGCCATTATGGAATATCAAAAAGAGTATTTCCTCACCGGCGATGAAACCAAACTCAAACCGATGATTCTGAAGGATATTTCAGAAAAAGTCGGTCTCGACATCTCAACGATATCGCGTGTCGCAAACAGCAAATACGTCCAGACTGCCTACGGCACTTTCCCACTGAAAAGTTTCTTCAGCGAGTCATTGACAAACGATGAAGGCGAAGAAGTATCAACAAGAGAAATCAAGAAGATACTGATGGACTGCATTGAACAGGAAGACAAGTCTAAACCATTGACAGACGACGTCTTGACTCAGATTTTAAAAGAGAAAGGATATAATATCGCAAGACGTACAATTGCGAAATACCGCGAACAACTCGACATTCCTGTCGCCCGATTACGCAAAGAACTGTAATAACTTATGAATAAGTTAGCACAATTTATATCAACAATATTTCATCCCATTTTATTGCCGACATGGATGTTTCTGATATTAATATCATCAGGAATATGCAAAATCGCGTCAATAAATGTTGAAATATGCCTTGCTGTGATATTCGGCACCACATTCATATTACCAATATCATTTCTCCTTATCTTAAAGAAATTCAATGTCATTGAGTCATTAACGATGGAGAAAAGAGAAGACAGGTTCATACCTATCTTTGCCGTTGTGATATTCCTTTTTGCCACCAGTCGTTTCTTCAACGGCATCAATGCTTTAGCGTTATACAACTTCTATCTGATTTGCAATTTGACTCTATGCGTTATCGTTTTCTGGATAAATTTCTGGTGGAAGATAAGCATGCACGCAATAGGTTGGGGTGCCTTCTGCGCGACACTTCTGATTATGACGGAAATATCGTTGAAGATATTCTTTCCTTATTTAATTGCAGGATTTATATTATCAGGTATCGTCGGTTCTGCAAGACTATACTTAAAATCCCACAGCGACTCGCAGATTTACGCAGGATTCGCCGTAGGATTCATCATACCTTTATTAATATACAATTTGTTATAGTCTTAAAAAAGTCTGTCGTCATTTTGACATAAAAAAGAAGCGCCACTGTAACAGTAGCGCTCCATATACTTAGTGTCTCAGTGTCTCAGAGACTTAGTGTCTTAAAATTACCAAGCGAATAATGGGAATTCTGACATCATTTCGTTGACTTTTTCTCTTACAGCTGTCAATTTAGCTGTGTTGTCGATGTTGCTGATAACGTCGTCGATGAGTTCAACGATTGGTTCCATATGTTCTTCTTTAAGACCGCGTGTTGTGATAGCAGGAGTACCGATGCGGAGACCTGATGTTTGGAATGGTGAGCGGCTGTCGAATGGTACCTTGTTTTTGTTAACTGTGATGTCGGCTTCAACGAGTGTGTTTTCAACCATTCTACCTGTGATTTCTGGGAATTTAGAACGGAGGTCGATGAGCATGAGGTGGTTGTCTGTACCGCCTGAGATGATGTTGTAACCTCTGTCTGTGAATGCCTTAGCCATCACTGTAGCGTTTTTCTTAACTTGGAGGATGTATTCGAAGTATTCGTCTGAAAGAGCTTCGCCGAAAGCGACAGCTTTACTTGCGATGACGTGTTCGAGTGGACCGCCTTGTACGCCTGGGAATACTGCGCTGTTGAGGAGAGCTGACATCATTTTAACTTCGCCCTTAGGTGTTGTGAGACCCCATGGGTTTTCGAAGTCTTCACGCATCAAGATCATACCGCCGCGTGGACCACGGAGTGTCTTGTGTGTTGTTGTTGTGATGATGTGACAGTAATCCAATGGGTCGTTGAGGATACCGCGTGCGATGAGACCTGAAGGGTGAGAAACGTCTGCCATCAAGATAGCGCCGATTTTGTCAGCGATTTCGCGCATGCGTTTGTAGTCCCAGTCACGTGAATATGCTGAAGCACCAGCGATGATGAGTTTAGGTTTTTTCTCGAGTGCTACTTTTTCCATGTTGTCGTAGTCAACGCGGCCTGTTTCAGGGCTTACTTGGTATGCTACTGGATTGTAGAGGATACCTGATGAGTTGACAGGTGAACCGTGTGAGAGGTGACCGCCGTGTGCGAGGTCGAGGCCCATGAATGTGTCGCCTGGTTGCAAACATGTGAGCATAACTGCCATGTTAGCTTGTGCGCCAGAGTGTGGCTGTACGTTTGCGTATGTAGCGTTGAATAATTCGCATGCTCTTGCTATTGCGATTTCTTCTGTTTGGTCAACGATTTGACAACCACCATAATAACGTTTGCCAGGATAACCTTCAGCATATTTGTTTGTCAATACTGAACCCATAGCTTTCAAAACTTGATCGCTGACGAAGTTTTCTGAAGCGATAAGTTCGATGCCGTGCATTTGGCGTTGTTTTTCTTTACGAATCAAGTTAAAAACTTTAGTGTCTTTTTTCATGATTTATCTATTTTATTGGTATTTAATAAATTACATTACTTAAGCGCAGTACTAAACATCGCGCGCTTTGAACTCTCAAAGGTATGATTTTTTTTTGAATAAAAAAGAAATTTGTAAAAAAATGCTTCTGAACTTTGAACCAAGAACTAAGAACTAAGAACTATAAACTGACTATACACTCTACACCCTCAACTCTACACTTTCTTTGGGCGTTCCGCTTCGCGTCGGGCTTTCCGCTATATCTTTGCTCGCCATGTTTCCGTCTCGCTCCCTCAAATCCCGTTCCCCACTCCCGTTTCCCGTTTCCTGTACCCAAATCCCGCTCCGCTCGCAAAGGATGCCGCTCCAATCCCTAACGCATTGGCGGCGATTAAAAATTTAAAGTTGAAATTTGAAAACTGAAAATCAGTCAGCGTTTAATTTTAAAATGTAGACTGCACTCTGCGTTGCTTTGCGTCTTTGCGCGAGACGCCCACAGGGGTGACGTCTTTACAAAAAAATCACATTTTGAGGATAGTTTTAAATGATAAATTGGAAAGATTATCCTTAGCCATTTCCATCGTTTAAAGTTAAAACCGTCGGACTGCCGCCTCGGCTAAATGGCGTGAAGAAATTTCATTGTTGAAGCGGTTAAGACAAAAATGCTGTCTGAGCGAAGCGAGTTTATTTTTGTCCAGCGTAAACAATGAAATTTTAGCGGATTTAGACGCAGCGGCGAGCTTTTTCTGTTTCTCTTTTTTGCGGCAAAAAAAAGAGAAAGTAACCTGAATAAGTTAAATCGTCATTAAATACAAAAAATCTTTAGCCTTTAGCCCTTAGCCTTTAGCCATTTTCTTATCTTTGTAAAAAATAAATCTCCAATGAACACTCTTGACGCGATAAAGAAAACGATAGAACCTGAGTTGAAGCAATTCAATGTCTTTCTGGAAGATAGCCTGAAGTCTTCTACGCCTTTGTTAAATAAGATTCTGAAATATGTCTTGAAACAGAAAGGCAAGCAAATCAGACCGTTGTTCGTTTTGCTGTCGGCGAAATGTCATGGGGAGATTAACGAAAACACTTACAGAGCTGCTGCTTTCATCGAACTGCTGCACACCGCCACATTGATTCACGATGACGTGGTCGACAATTCCGACAAACGTCGCGGCATGTTCTCTCTCAACGCTTTATGGAAAAATAAAATCGCAGTGCTCATCGGAGATTATCTTCTTTCAAAAGGAATGTTGCTGGCATTGGAAAACAAAGACTATCAGATGCTTGATACTATTTCCGAGACTGTCAAGGCGATGAGTGAGGGCGAGATTTATCAGATGGAAAAGGCGAGACGAATGGATATCACTGAAGAGGATTACTATGATATTATAGAAAGAAAG
>JAZOSA010000062.1:0-53799 GCA_045656905.1 Bacteroidales bacterium | reverse complement strand
ATGCCTATATTTTTTACACCTTAATTAATAGACACTATTTAAATAATCTCAGAATATCATTTCCATTTGCAAAAATCAACAAAGCTAATAACAAGAACAAGCCGATGCTTTGAGCTATTTCCATAAACTTATCACTTGGTTTTCTTCTTGTTATAATCTCGTATAATAAAAAGAGAACATGTCCTCCATCGAGTGCCGGTATAGGTAAGATATTCATGACAGCTAAGATTATAGACAAGAACGCTGTCAGTCTCCAGAATGCCACCCAATCGAAGGTTGATGGGAAGATATTTCCAATTGAAATGAAGCCGCCAAGACTTTCATAAGCTTTGTTGCTTGGATTGAATACGAGTTTCAGCTGTTTCCAATAGTCGCTCAACTCTTTTCCTGTCTTACTGAATCCTTCAGGAATAGCTTGGAAGAATGTATATTCCTGTTTCTTGTATTCTAACACCTGCATTGCATAAACGCCTAGTTTTGCATCACTAGCAAGTTGTATCTCAAATGTTAATGTGTCATTGTCACGTACAACTCCAACATTAACGTTTTGGTCAGCATAGTCTGACATTTCAGTCACAAACTCATTATAATAAGGAACATATTTATCATTGATGCTTATTATCTTATCACCTTTCTGCATTCCTGCTACATAAGCCACAGAACCTGGGACAAATTCACCGATAACAAATGGCATGCGGGATGACATCAAGCGTGTATCGGCATTAACGATCTTCGCCACTGCGTCTTCAGGAAGTTCTACTCTTACCTTTTCACCATTTCTCTCAACTTCGATATATTCAGAGCCTTCGAGCAATAATTCCATCTGAATCTGCTTGAAGTCTTCTATATATTTGCCATTCACTGACAATATTTTATCACCATCTTCGAAGCCGAGCTCTCTAGCCAGCGCACTTGTCTGGATACCGTATTTGTTAACTTCTGATGTTGGGAGATACTGAGAACCTTGAGAGATAAGCAATCCAGTGAATATGATATAAGCTGTAATGACATTCATCAGCACGCCGCCCACCATCACGATGAGACGTTGCCATGCTGGTTTGCTTCTGAATTCCCATGGCTGGGCAGGTTTCTTCATTTGTTCAAGGTCCATCGACTCGTCTATCATGCCTGCAATTTTGCAGTAGCCACCGAGAGGAATCCATCCGATACCAAATTCTGTAGTATCTTCGTCGGTACGCCAATCATCTGGCGACAATGTGCTCAAGTCAATTGATTCGTAAGTAGTTTCTTTTTTGTTTGTCACAGGGTCGATACGTTCGTGAGTGATATATTTTTCAGGAACGTTTTTGCTGAAGAATGCGAAGCGCCATTTTCCATGGACTTTTTTACATCTGAAGATAGAGAACTTTGGATTGAAAAACATGTAAAACTTCTCTACTCTTGTCTTGAAAATTACAGCTGCGATAAAATGACCAAACTCATGAACCAAAACCAATAATGATAATGCCATCACGAGCTGTATGATTTTTATTAAGATATCCATTTTTAATTAGTTTAGTCTGCAAAGATACGCAAAAATAGTTTACTGAATATTGCTTTCAAAAGAAATATAATCTTCTGGATTTAACGGCGTTCCATTGTACCACAATTCAAAGTGAAGATGAGGTCCGGTGGTGAGACTGCCACTATTGCCATAAATTGCGATTGCATCGCCGGCATTGACGAAATCGCCGTCTTCTTTCAGCAGAACTGCATTATGTTTATAAACAGAAAACAGGTTTCCATTATGCTGTATACCAATACAATAACCATTTTCAACAGTCCAATCAGAATATATGACAGTGCCGTCGGCTGTAGCCTTAATCACAGAATTATTACTAGCGACCAAGTCTGTTCCGAAATGCTTTTCTTCTCTGTTGAAATGATTTGTCACAATGCCATTTAGCGGAGTGAAAAATGAAACAAGTTTAAATTCCTGACTGACATCAGACATTATCTCATTACTAAACAAATTGTTACGTGTTTCCTCCTCATATTCACGTCTAAAGATACTGTCTTGTTTAGAACTCTTTATCACTATGTCATCAAAATTCGTATTAGAAGATTTTGCCAACAAGGAGTTAACGCTGTCGTTTTCAAAACCTTCTCCGGTGATGATTCTTTTCAAATTGTTTATATACAAATCTTTTTGTTTAAAGACCAATTCCAGAGAGTCGGCCTTTCTTTCCATTTCATAGACACGTCTGTTCAAACTAACGTCGGTGTAGCCTGGAATATATTCTCTCAAAGGTGTAAATGCTATCAGATAGGTAACCAATACGATAAGCAATACCGATGCTGCTATAAGAATGTTAAAAAAGTTTAACAAAGTGAGTTTGAAATGCACCCGTTCCTCGTATGTCTCATTGTTGTAGACTACGATTCTATACTTTTTTCTAATTTTATCTCTCAGTTTCTCTTTTTTGTTTATGTCTTCTTTTCCCATAAATTTCAGTTTGAAAGATTATATCTATCAGGATGTTTTGCAGGGATGCCACGGTAGAACTCTTCCATAAATTTCCAGTCTTCCTCAAAATTACCTGTAGGATTAAATATAGGACCGAATCCAAGTTCTTTCTTCTCATAATCAAGGAACCCGAGGACAATAGGAACATTAGCTTTCGTAGCGATATAATAAAAACCTTTTTTCCAATTGTTCACACGTTTTCTCGTACCTTCTGGAGCTATGATTATATTCAAATCGTCGCATTTTCCAAACAAAGCAACTGCTTGATTTACAATATTATTTCTTCCACTTCTATCGACAGGTATGCCACCGAGTCTTAACAGCACCCCTCTCAACAACGGGATATTGAAAAGTTCTTTCTTTATCAAATATTTGACATTTCTGTCGAGATAACAATACGCCATACGACCAAGTATAAAATCAGCCATACTCGTATGCGGTGCCACTGTAATGACACACTTTCTAACTTCTTCTGGTATAACTCCTACGAGTTTCCATCCTAAAAATTTAAATGTCTTTCGACCTAACCAATTCCACATTCTCATAATTATCCTAATCTAAACGTAAACCTAAAGACTCTTTAATATCATTAACAATCGGATTATCCTCTGTCATCTTCTCAAACTTCTGCTTGTCGGTATATAAAACAACCTCTTTTGGTTTTTCCAAAACCACTTCTTTAAGGACAAACTGGTTGTTGTGAAGCGCATTCTTTAGATACTCATGAAGAGCATACATATTACTCTGGTCTTTGACAACCAATATGTTATCTATACTAAATGTCACCACCGACGGTGAGAAAATTGTAGGTTCTGCATTTTTTATTCCTGCCACAAAAACAGGTGAGACATTTTGATGTTTATCAACAAAACTATTCCACGCCGCTGTCAATTGTTCCTGAGAAAACGGATTATTCCACACTTCCTCAACGACCTCCTGTTTCTTTGGTTCCTCTGCAGTTATTGAAATAGTCCCAGGTCTGCCCAATCTGCCAACTCTTACCGCTGTTGGTTGACTTTGACTTTGACTTTGACTCTGACTCTGACTATTGACACTGACTGCTGACTGCTGACTGCTAATCGCTGACTGCTGACTGCTGACCGCTGTCTGCTGAACTTGTGGTTGTGATTGTGATGGAGCTTGCACCTGCTGACGACTGACTGCTGACTGCTGAACTTGAGGTTGTGGTTGTGATGGAGCTTGCACCTGCTGACCGCTGACCGCTGACCGCTGACTGCTGACCGCTGACTGCTGACCTTCCACATAGCACATTTTCATCAAGCAGATTTCAAGATGAAGACGTTTGTTATTACTATTTCTAAAGTTCAAATCACATTGATTTGCAAGATCTAAGGTCTTCAGAAGAAAATATTGCGAACATCTTTGTGACTGTTCCACATATCTAGTCTTCAACTGTCGGCTCACTTCCATCAATTCGACAAGTTTCTCATCTCTACCCAGAAGAAGATTTCTGAGATGACTTGCCAATCCTTGGATAAAATGCTGAATATCAAATCCATTTTCTACCACATTATTAAGCAGCAGCAATATTGAGTTATTATCCTTGTTAAGAATATAATCCACCATTCTGAAATAATATTCATAATCAAGGACATTGAGGTTGTTGATAACGTCTTTATATGTAATGTTTTTACCAGAGAAACTTACCATCTGGTCGAAAATCGACAAGGCATCGCGAAGTGCGCCATCTGCCTTTTGTGCGACAATGTTAAGAGCTTCCTCTTCTGCAACAACGCCCTCTTTTACAGCGATATTCTGCAGATGTTTGCTGATATCGTCAACAGTAATTCTCTTGAAATCAAAGATTTGACATCTTGACAAGATTGTCGGAATGATTTTATGTTTTTCTGTAGTAGCAAGAATGAATTTAGCATACGCCGGAGGTTCTTCCAATGTCTTAAGGAAAGCATTGAAAGCCGCTGATGAAAGCATGTGAACCTCATCTATGATATACACCTTGTATTGTCCCACTTGAGGTGGAATTCTCACCTGATCAACGAGATTACGGATATCGTCAACGGAATTGTTTGATGCAGCATCCAACTCATAGATATTAAATGAGTTAGAATTATTAAAACTTCTACATGATTCACATTCGTCGCAAGCCTCCATATCTGCTGTAGGATTCATACAGTTGATGGTTTTCGCCATAATTCTAGCGCAAGTCGTCTTTCCCACACCTCTCGGTCCACAAAACAAGAAAGCCTGTGCCAATGTATTGGTTCTTATCGCATTCTGTAAAGTAGAAGTGATTGCTTTCTGCCCGACAACGCTGTCAAAAGTTATTGGTCTATATTTTCTTGCTGATACTACAAAACTATCCATAATAACATTTTTTTCGTGTGTAAAATTACGAGTTTTCTGTAATTCTTTTTAATTTTTTCATAAAAAAAGTTCATATATAAACTCTTATTATTATTTTTGCATAATTGGAAAAAAACTGAAAATAAAAGACAGAAAAAAGAGTTATATTTCTCGATTAGATTTTAAATAGTTAGAAAAGTGTTGACAATCAGAAATAACAAGTATAGACTTATCGTAGCAATTTTTGCGGTATTAATGTTAACTTCATGTTCTACAAAGAAAAACAAATGGAACAGAAGAGTTTATCATAATATGACCAGTCATTATAACGTCTGGTGGAATGGCGATCAAAGCGTAAAAGAAGGTGAAAAAACATTAACAGAAAGTGTAAAAGACGACTACACAGGCATTTTACCTGTATTCAATTACGGAACAAAAGAAAACGCTTTAGCTCTTAACTCACAGATGGACAGAGCTATAGAGAAATCGTCAATATGTATTCAACGACATTCTATGTATTTTGGAGGAAAGGAATACGTTAAATGGATTGACGACGCTTACCTCCTTATGGCAAAAGCAAATTTCTACAAACAAGAATACATCCCAGCGAGACGCACATTCGACTATGTTGCAAACTCATATAAAGACGACGACATTACATACGTTGCAAATCTTTGGTTAGCAAAAACTTATATTGAAACTGAACAATATCCTAAAGCCGAATCTATTTTACAATCGTTAATCGTTTCGACATCAGAAAACGACAAGATGCCGAAATATGTGAGAAACAACCTCGACTTAGTTTTGGCAGATTATTATATCAAGACAAAGCAATACGATTCTGCTACAAAATACCTCCGCAGTGCTTTGTTAAAAAATCTTAAGAAAAATACCAAAGCCAGAACAATGTTCATCTTAGGACAGATATATGAATATCAAGGCAATAACGAAAGAGCCACTGAGCAATTCAAGTCTGTCATTAAAAAGCACCCTGGTTATGAAATGACATTCGAGTCGCAGATGAATCTTGCAAGATGCCACGATTCAGAAGACACCACATCTCTTATGAAGATGTTCAGGAAAATGCTTAAAGACTCGAAAAACACTGAATATAAAGACCGTATTTTCTACGCGATGTCCGACGTTGCCTTAAAAAGAAACAACGAAGAACTTGGCATCAAATATCTCAGACAATCAGTCGCTACCAGCACTACCAACAACAAACAGAAAGTGAAATCTGCGCTTAAGGTAGCGTCGATGTTGTTCGATAACAAAGATTATATTTTGTCACAAGCATATTACGACACCGTCGTTATGACAATGGACAGAAGTTATCCAGAATATGACAGTCTCCTTAATTTATCTGTCATGTTATCCGACTTGGTCGAAAATCTCACCACATATCAATTACAAGACAGTCTGTTACGTCTCGCCAATATGGATTCTGTATCAAGAAACAAAATCATTTTAGGCGTTATTGAAGATTATAAAGCAGAGCAAGAACGTCTTGAGAAAGAGAAAGAACTCCAGGAACAGCTGGCACTTCTTGGCGGCGACCAAATCGCTAATCCTAATATGTCGGCACCTATGTCGCCAGGAGGAACAGCATCATGGTATTTCTACAATCAAGCATCTTTAACCAGAGGCGCCGCTGAGTTTAAAAACAAATGGGGCAACAGAATGCTTGAAGACTTCTGGTTTATCTCCAACAAGAAAAGCATGATGTCGGAGGAAGAAACTCTTGAAAACGAACTTCTTGAATATTTCTCCGAAGAAGAATTAGCAACACTTTCAGATGAAGAAATAGAGAAATTGTTAGAAGAACGCAAAAATGAAGAAACGGCAGATACCGCAAAATATCAGCCAACAGAAATCGGTTATTACTTACAACAATTGCCATTCTCGGAAAAGCAGAAAAAAGAAGCCAACAAACAAATACTTGAGGCGTTAAATAACATAGGATACATCTACTACGACAATCTTGAAGATTACAACAATTCGATAGAAGCATATACCGAGTTAAACGAACGTTATCCAGAAAACAAACACGAATTAACATCATGGTATTACCTTTATAAGATGCATAACGCACAGAAAAACACCAGCGAAGCCAATACTTATAAAGACAAGATTCTTGCTAAATACCCTGACTCCAACCAAGCCAAGATTATCATTGACCCAGAATATTTCGTGAAGGAACAAGAAAAAGGTCAAGAGTCGTCAGTGCTTTATGCAGAGACTTTTGAAGCATATAAAAACGGACAGTATAAGAAAGTGAGAGCTAATGTGAATAAAGCGCGAGCAATATGTGCCGACGACACATTGCTGATGCCACGTTTTGAATTCCTTGACGCTATCGCTGTCGGTGATATCTATGTCGTTGATTCAATGGCATATTCTTTATACCGACTCGTACAAAAATATCCTACAAGCAGCATCAAACCTCACGCTGTTGAAATACTTTTGAAAGCCAACGAGATGTATAACTTAGGACTTCCTATTGAAAGTGCTCGTCAGAAAGAAAAAGAACCTGAAAAAGAATATCCATACACAGACGACCCTAACGAAAAACATTATGTTATGATTGTCTGCAACACAAAGAATGTGAGAATCAATCCGTTGAAAGTACGTCTCAACGACTTCAACAAAGACAGTTTTAGAATGATGCAGCTTGAAGTGAAAAATGTCATGTTAGGCAAACAAGAAGCCGTCATCACCATTGAAGAATTTGAAAATAAAGCAAAAGCAGACGAATATAAGACCGCAATGTTCTTGAACGACTACCTCTTCGGCGGCATCAAAGAAGAACATTACAAAGTGCTTTTGATATCAAAGAGCAATTATCCAATATTCTTCAGCAACAAGAATGTTGACGAGTACATAGAATTTTTAAACAAATAACAATGATAAAAAACAATACTATGAACAACGAAAGTCCAGCCAGAAACATTATAGGCAACGGCACTGTAATAAAAGGTGAAATAGAATCTAACGGCGACATCAGAATTGATGGAAAAGTTTTAGGCACTATAAAATCAACAGGCAAAATCGTTTTAGGACAAAACGGCATTATCGAAGGCGACATCTTCTGCAAGCAAGCCGACTTTTCAGGACACGTCAGAGGAAAAATTATCGTTGATGAATTAACATCAATGAAATCAACATCATACGTTGAAGGCGAGCTTACAACAAAACAACTTTACATAGAAATAGGTGCTAAGTTTATCGGCAAATGTGATATGGGCAATCCTGAAGCACCAAAAGCAGAAGTCAAGAAATAATGGAATCCAGACATTCTAAATTCTTTATTTCATTAATTTGTGTCATTGCATTAACAGTAGCACTGACATTTGCTTTAAAATGTTTTGCGCCTCAAACAATAACAGCGTTTTGGCCGTTGATAATATTGTTTTTTGCGGCGGTGAACGTCGTCATGCATTTTATGACATTAAAAGTGAAAAGCAAAAACGACATCAACAAAACGACACACTTTCATATGATAGTGACAGTAGTGAAACTCATTGCATATCTTGCTATTATAGCGACATATATGATAAAGTTTCCTGATGATGCCAAAGCATTTGTCGTTACATTCTTGATGTATTATTTATGTTTTACATTTTTTGAAACCTTTGTGAAGATAAAAATTAATAATTAGTGATGAGCAACGAGATTATTGGTTATGAAAGGATTGACAAATTCAATCCAGAGAAATTAGAGAAATTGCAAGAACATTATGCAGCGATTTTAGAATTGCTTGGCGAAGATGTCACTCGTGAAGGTCTTGAAAAGACACCTTTGCGTGTTGCCAAATCGATGCAATTTTTAACACAAGGCTACACCATGGACCCAAAAGAGATTTTGCTTTCTGCAAAATTCAAGGAAGACTATCGTCAGATGGTTGTCGTTAAAGATATAGAATTGTTTTCTTTATGCGAACATCATATGATACCTTTCATCGGCAAGGCTCATGTCGCATATATACCAAACGGTTACATCACAGGACTGAGCAAGATTGCCCGCGTTGTTGAAGCATATTCACGACGTCTTCAAGTTCAGGAGAGACTTACGACACAGATTAAGGAAGCCATCAACGAGGCATTGCATCCACTTGGCGTGGCAGTCGTTATCGAGGCACGACATTTGTGCATGAGCATGCGCGGCGTTCAAAAGCAAAGTTCTGTCACAACGACATCAGATTTCACTGGCGCTTTTGAAAGAAGCGAGACAAGAGCAGAATTCTTGCAATTGATAGGATCGAACTTACATTAAAAAGAATGTTGTGGGTGTAGAGTGTAGAGTGTAGAGACTACCCCCCTTTCAACTACTATAAACTTTGAACTATAAACTATAAACTTTAAAAATATGTATCAATTTAACGAAAACTACAATCAACGAGTGATGTCACAAGAGATGACAAGATCATTTGTTTCTAACGTATTTTTATGGATGTTTGCAGCACTTGGATTGACAGCAGCGGCAGCATATTTATTCGGCACAAGCGAAAACCTCATAAGCATGTTAATAACTGTCACACCAGAAGGTTACGCAAAGACTTCTATCTTAGGTTGGGTTGTTATGCTTGCTCCTCTTGCAATTGTGATAACAATGTCTGCCAGAATCCACAAGATGTCAGTGCAAAACACAGTGCTTTTATATGTCATCTATTCCATTTTAATGGGTATGAGTCTCAGTTACATTTTCTTGATATATACTACAGCATCTATCTTCAAGACATTCCTCATCGCAGCTGGCATGTTCGGCGTGATGGCTGTTGTCGGTTACACCACAAAAACAGACCTCACAAAATTCGGTTCTTTCCTTTTCATGGCATTGATTGGCATCATCATCGCTTCATTGGTCAACTTCTTCATGCACAGCGCAAGATTAGACTATATCATCAGCATTGCCGGCGTCCTTATCTTCACAGGATTGACAGCATTTGACGTACAAAAAATCAAGCAAATTGGAAATGCAGGCATCAACGATGGCGACTTAATGGCGAAAATTACAATCCACGCCGCATTGACATTATACCTCGACTTCCTAAACCTCTTCTTATATTTATTAAGATTTTTCGGCAACAGAGATTAAGTTTAATTCATAATGCATAATTCATAATGCATAATCTAAACTATAAACTATTAACTATAAACTATTAACTATAGATGAAAGCTTACGTTTTTCCGGGACAGGGTGCCCAATTTGTTGGTATGGGAAAAGATCTTTATGACAAATTCCCAAAGGCGAAGGATATGTTTAACAAAGCTAACGACATCCTCGGATTTTCTATCACAGACGTTATGTTTGAAGGTACAGCAGAAGACCTCAAACAGACAAAAGTAACACAACCTGCTATCTTCCTACATTCGGTTATCTTGGCTAAGATGTTAGGCGACACTTTCAAACCTGATATGGTTGCTGGACATTCATTAGGTGAATTCTCTGCATTGGTAGCAAATAACACACTTCAGTTTGAAGACGGTTTGCGTCTCGTTGCAGCACGTGCCAACGCTATGCAAGCAGCTTGCGAGCAGAATCCTGGCACAATGGCAGCGATTATAAATCTTGAAGACAGTAAAATTGAAGAGATCTGCAATTCAATAAAAGACGAAGTCGTCATCGCTGCTAACTACAATTGCAACGGACAAGTCGTTATTTCCGGTAGTCTCAAAGGCGTTGAAATAGCATGTCAACTTATGAAAGAAGCCGGTGCTAAACGCGCTCTTCCTCTTCAAGTCGGCGGCGCATTCCACAGCCCTCTTATGGAACCTGCACGCGTAAAACTCGCAGAAGCAATCCAAAACACTAAATTCAACCAAGGCATCTGCCCTATCTACCAAAATGTTACAGGTCAGGCTGTTAATTCTCCAGACATAATAAAAGCAAACCTCATCTCTCAACTGACATCTCCAGTTCGCTGGACTCAGACAATGGGTAATATGATTGCTAACGGTTTGACAGAAGTAATAGAAGTAGGTCCTGGAACAGTACTGCAAGGTTTATTCAGAAAAGCTGGCACCGAACTTCAATTATCGAGTGCAAATATTGACAATTAACAATTGACAATTAACAATTAATATTAGAGGCGTGTTAATGAACATAATAAAAGAATCATTGATACGTCTCTTTTTTATCAAATACATTTAAACCATTAATCTATGAAAAACAAGTCTCTGATGCCGATAATATATTCCGCCATTCTCGTCGCAGGAATATTCTTGGGTATTTACTTAGCAAAATCAAACGGAATTACCGCCGCTTCTCAAAGCAATGACGACATGTCGTATATCAACGATGTGTTTTCTTTGATTGACAAGGAATATGTCGACACTATAAATATCAAAGACCTTCAGGTCAAAGCCGTCACTCATATCCTTGAGTCGATGGACCCACACAGCGAATACATCAAACCAGAAGTGCTGGACGATGTCAACGACAACCTTCAAGGCAGTTTCCATGGCATCGGAGTTTCCTTCCGCATAGAAAAAGACACCATCGCTATCATCAACACCATCAAGGGCGGACCTTCTGAAAAAGTCGGCATTATGGCAGGCGACAGAATAGTGTATGTCGGCGACACTCTCGTTGCTGGAACCAAGGTAACCAATAAAGATGCGATGCGTCTCCTCAAAGGACCTAAGAAGACTAAAGTCGATGTCAAGATAAAACGTCGCGGCGTTGATGAACTGCTCGATTTTACCATCGTAAGAGACGTCATCCCAACACATAGCGTCGATGTTGCTTATATGATTGACGACGAAATAGGTTTCGTCAAAATGACTAAGTTCTCGGCAACCACACACAAGGAATTCGTCGAGGCAATAAAGAAACTCAAGTCGGAAGGCATGAAGAAACTCATCCTCGACTTAAGAGACAACACCGGCGGTTATCTGGGAGAATCTGTCGGCGTCGTTGATGAACTTCTAGAAGACAACAAATTGATTGTCTATACCGAAGGTGAGCATCGCGAGAGAGCGTATCTCTTCTCACGTCACAGAGGTTTATGGGAAGACAAAGACGTCGTGGTTCTCATCAACGAAGGTTCTGCCAGCGCAAGCGAAATCGTGGCAGGCGCGTTGCAAGACAACGACAGAGGCACCATCATCGGTCGCCGCTCATTCGGCAAAGGTCTCGTACAAGAGCAATTCGACCTCGGCGAAAACGGCGCGCTACGTCTCACAGTGGCTCGTTATTACACCCCAACCGGACGTTGCATACAAAAACCTTTCACCGGCAACAAAGAAGAATATCTCCTTGAAGAATATTCTCGCTACACAACAGGTGAGATGTTCAACATAGACAGCATTCATTTCGCTGATTCTCTTAAATATATAACACCAAAAGGAAGAATAGTCTACGGCGGCGGTGGCATTATGCCTGACATTTATGTGCCTCTTGAAAATGACAGCAGTCATTATTTCTTTAACAAAATGGCAAACAGCGGAATATTGTTCCAATATGCTTTCGACTATGCCGACGCTCATCGCAAGAAGATTTTAAGTTATGGCGATGTCAAGAACTTCGACAAGAAATTCGTCTTCACTGATGCGATGTTTGATGAATTGATGCGTCGCGCCGAAGAGAAGAAAATCACTGGAAATAAAGCAGATAAAGACAAGGCAAGAGAACTTTCAGAACCATTGTTCAAGGCTTATGTGGCGAGAGACGTCTTCGGTGACGAAGCATTTTATGTGCTTTATGAACCTATTGACGAGATTTTGCAAGAAGCGATATCCAAATTGAAAGATGAAATTTGAAAATGGAAAGTTAATTTTCAATTTATTTTGGGCGTTCCGGCAAAGCCGTCGGGCTTTCCGCTATATCTTTGCTCGCTCACTCGCAAAGGATGCCGCTCCAATCCCTAACGCAAAGGCTACGAGCATCAAACTGCTAACTAACATAAAAATATTATGAGAAATAGAACATTTCAAGTCAGTGGAAATATAGTTGATGTGATTAACTCTCGCATCTTTAAAGGAACGATATTCGTTGAGAACGGAAAAATCGTCGACATCATCCCCAACTCCGACTCCGTTCCCGACTCTATCATCATGCCTGGTTTCATCGACTCGCATGTGCATATCGAGAGTTCATTGCTCGTGCCTACCGAATTTGCACGTCTCGTGGTGTCGCACGGCACCGTGGCTTCCGTCAGCGACCCTCATGAAATCGCCAACGTATTGGGCGTTGACGGCGTGAGATATATGGTAGAAACAGGAAAGAAATCGCCGTTCAAGTTCTACTTCGGGGCGCCGAGCTGCGTGCCTGCTACGACATTCGAGACAGCCGGCGCCGTCGTCAATTCCGATGACATCGAACAACTTCTCTCGTCTGACGACATAAAATATCTGGGTGAGATGATGAACTATCCTGGCGTCATTTACGATGATAATGAAGTCGTTAAAAAACTAGAATCCACCCGTCGTCATAACAAACCTATCGACGGACACGCCCCGCTCCTCAGCGGCAACGAATTAAAGAAATACTGCGCCGCTGGAATAACGACAGACCACGAATGCTCATCATTAGACGAAGCCCGCGAGAAAATAAACCTCGGAATGAAGATACAAATCCGTGAAGGCAGCGCAGCAAAAAACTTCAACACGCTCATCGAAATCATCAAAGAACATCCCGACAATGTGATGTTCTGCACCGACGATGCTCATCCTCACGAACTCATCAACGGTCATATCAATATTCTGGTTAAAAAAGCTATCGACTTAGGTTACAATATTTTAGATGTAATAAAATCCGCCACCTTAATTCCAAAACAACATTATAATCTGGAAGTCGGAATGCTTCAGAAAAACGACCCAGCCGACTTTATCATCGTTGACAACTTCAACGATTTCAACATCTTAAAGACTTATATTGACGGAGAATTAGTAGCAGAAAATGGAAAGTCGTTATTAACAAGTGTTCCTGTTGAAGCGGTAAACAACTTCGTTGCGGAGAAAGTCGCTGCACACGACTTCAGAGTCGAAGATAAAGGAAAAGACATTAATATAATAGGTGTCATCAACGGCGAAATCATTACCGAGAAACTCATCGGAAGAACCAAATCCATCGACAACAATCTCGTCAGCGACGTAGAAAACGACATCTTGAAAATCGCTGTCGTCAATCGTTATGAGAATAAAAAACCTGCTGTTGGTTTTATCAAGAACTTCGGTCTGAAGAGAGGCGCCCTTGCGTCCAGCGTCGCTCACGACAGCCACAATATCGTCATCATCGGTTGCGACGATGAATCAATGGCAGTGGCAACTAATATGATAATCGAAAATAAAGGAGGCTTCGCAGTCTGTGACAACGACATAAGAACTTGCCTTCCTCTGCCCGTCGCAGGCATCATGACAAACGACGATGCGTTTAAAGTCGCAGAAGATTATCTGAAGATAAAGAACTTAGCAAAGAACCTCGGTTCTCCACTCAGCGACCCGTTTATGACAATGGGATTTATGGCGTTATTAGTAATACCAAAACTGAAACTCAGCGACAAAGGACTCTTCGACTGCGAGAAATTTGAACAATGTACAATTTATAGTTAACAATGAACAATGTATAATGTATAATGTATAATGTATAATGTATAATGTATAATGTACAATTAACAATTAACAATTAACAATTAACTATAAATTATGAATTCTTCAAAGCATTCGCTCCGCTGACAATCTCAACGAGTTCGTTGGTAATCGCCGACTGACGTGCTTTGTTATATGAGAGGTTCAATTCTTTCAAGAGTTCCGTCGCATTGTCTGTCGCCTGCGTCATTGAAATCATACGCGCACCTTGCTCTGAAGCGAAGCTGTCAAGCAAAATCTTATACACCTGCATCTTCAACGACTTAGGAAGCATCACATTAAATATATCTTCCTTATTCGGCATATAAATATAATCGACTTCAGACTGTTGGCTGTCGTCCGTTGACTGTTGACTTATCACTGGAAGAAATTGCTCTGTAACAAGAACTTGTGTAGCAGCGTTTTTAAACTGATTATAAACAAAGACAATCTTATCATATTTCTTGTCTTCAAAGTCTTTCATCAGTCGCTCAGCAAAAGAAGCAGCGTTGTCGTATGTCAAATCGTCCAACAAAACATTTTCGTTTCCAACGACAGGATATTTCTTGAACTTAAGAGATTCTTCAACCTTTGAACCTATACACAATATGTCAAGACGATTATCATCCAATAAATCCTGATATTCGTTTTTGATAAGATTTATCGTTTCACGAATGACGTTAGCGTTGAAAACACCACAAAGTCCTTTGTTAGAAGAAAGCGGGATAATGAGAACTCTGTTGACCGTTGGTTGTTGACCGTTGACCATTGACTGTTGACCATTGGCTGTCAAACGTTCAAGAATCTCGCTAAACTTCTCAGCGTAAGGACGTAATGCCAAAATAGCATTCTGCGACTTACGTAACTTCGAAGCCGCGACCATCTTCATCGCGCTCGTAATCTGTTTCGTTGAGTTGACAGATTCAATTCTCGTCCTGACTTCTTTTAAGTTTGCCATAAGATTTATGCTTTAATCAACATATCACATACTTCTGCTGCAACTTTTCTTAACACTGCTGTTATCTCATCATCAAGCTGACCTTGTTTGATTTTTGCCATGACATCGGCATAACTACAGTTGAGTACTGATATATATTTCTTCTCAAACTCAGACACTTTATCCAAAGGAAGACTTCTCATAAGATTATTGACGCCGCAGAATATCATCGCTACTTCTTCTTCCACTTTCATTGGTGATGACTGAGGTTGAATGAGCATCTGCACGTTGCGGCGACCTTTATCCAAAACTGCCTGTGTTGCGGCATCGAGGTCGGAACCGAATTTCGAGAACGCCTCGAGTTCGCGGAACTGAGCTTGGTCGATTTTAAGAGTACCCGACACTTTCTTCATTGACTTAATCTGAGCCTTGCCGCCGACGCGCGATACAGAGATACCGACGTTGATAGCAGGGCGGATACCCGAATTGAAGAGGTTAGTCTCGAGGAATATCTGACCATCGGTGATAGAAATCACGTTAGTAGGGATATATGCAGAGACGTCGCCAGCCTGTGTCTCGATGATAGGGAGAGCAGTAAGAGAACCGCCGCCTTTCACCTTATCTTTAAGACAATCAGGGAGGTCGTTCATATTCTTTGCGATGTCGTCGTTAGCGACGATTTTAGCGGCACGTTCAAGCAGACGTGAGTGGAGATAGAACACGTCGCCAGGATAAGCCTCGCGTCCAGGTGGACGGCGGAGCAACAGTGACACCTCGCGATAAGCAACTGCTTGTTTAGAAAGGTCATCGTAAACGACCAAAGCAGGACGTCCGGTGTCGCGGAAATATTCGCCTATCGCTGCTCCAGCAAAAGGAGCGAAGTACTGCATAGCAGCAGTGTCGGATGCAGTGGCAGCGACAACGACAGTATATGGAAGCGCGCCCTTGTCTTCCAAAGTCTGAACTATATTAGCGATAGTAGAACCTTTCTGTCCCACAGCGACATATATACAATAAACAGGTTCTCCTCTATCGTAGAATTCTTTTTGATTTAAGATGGCGTCGATGGCAATAGTCGTCTTGCCTGTCTGACGGTCGCCGATGATAAGCTCACGTTGTCCGCGTCCGATTGGAATCATAGCGTCGATGGCTTTGATACCAGTTTGCAATGGTTCGCTGACAGGCTGACGGAAGATAACGCCAGGAGCCTTGCGTTCTAACGGCATCTCCAGAGTCTCGCCCTTGAGCGCACCCTTGCCGTCGATAGGAAGACCAAGAGTGTTGACGACGCGACCTAACATTCCTTCGCCTACATTGATAGAAGCGATACGATGTGTACATTTCACCACATCGCCTTCTTTTATATCTGAAGCATCGTTCAAGAGAACGACACCGACATTGTCTTGTTCAAGGTTTAAGACGATGCCCATAGCACCGGTCTTTTCAAACTCAACCAGCTCGCCCGACTCCGCGTCATTCATGCCATAAACACGAGCAACGCCGTCGCCGATTTGAAGGACAGAACCCTTAGTGTCGAGCTCGCCCTTGGTGTCGAAACCAGTCAATTCCTGAAGCAAAATTGCTGATATCTCAGCAGGTTTTATATTTTCCATCGTATGTAATTTTATTTCTTTTCTTAAAATCCTTTAACAAATAAATTCTCTTCAAAGACAGAATGCAGACGTTTCAAAGTGCTTACAACACTAGCGTCATATTCGTAATCCATATAACTGACCTTAAAACCGCCAATGATATTTTTGTCGATGACATTCTTAATCTGAATAGTGTCTCTCTTGACAATCTTATGTTTTAAAATATTGACGATTCGATTTGTTGTATGCTCATCTAAAACGACAGCAGAAGTCACTGTCACTACAGCAATCTTCTTATGTTCCAGATATAATTCGTGATATTCGTCATAAATATCATCGATAATCTCATCACGATTTTTCTCTATCAGAAGATTAACGAGATCTAATGTTATCTTCTCGACTCTATCTTTGAATATTTTATTTATGATATTCGTCTTATGAACTTTAGACACGAAAGGCTGATGTATCAAGATATCCAGTTCCTTATTACCTTCCAATGTCGTCTTCACGAGAAGAATGTCATCAAGAACCTTATCGACGACATCATTTTGTATCGCCAAGTCCAGGAAAGCCTTTGTATATCTATGTACTAAGATGTTAGGTTTCATGCCTTAATTTTTTTGATTCTCTTCTATCTCTTGGAGAAGTCGGTTGATATAATCCAGTTGTTCCTTGTCTGAGTCAAGGTTTTTGCCGATGATTTTCTCAGCCACTTTAATAGAGATGTCTGCGATTTGGTTTTTAATTTCCGTTGTCGCAGCCATTTTTTCGTGTTCTATTGTCTCTTTCGCGCTTTCGATTATGCGGTCTTTTTCTTCATTTGCCTTAACTTTAGCATCTTCGATAAACTTATCGGAGATTTGTTTTGCTTCATTAAGTATCTTATCGCGTTCCTCACGAGCCTGTTGAAGAAGAGCCTCGTTGTTGGATTGCAACTGTTCCATCTCTTTATGAGTGCGTTCTGCAAGTTCGAGAGCGTTATTTATTTCCTCCTCACGTTTTTTCAACATTCCATTTATGACAGGGAAAGCGAATTTTGCAAGGATAAAAAACACTATTCCGAATGCCAATGTCATCCAAAACAACAGACCGAAATCAGGAGTTATTAATTCCATATTTTAAAGTTTAAAGTGTAGTGTTTAAGGTTTAAAGTAGTTTGAAGTGTATAAGTTTAGAGTTAAGAGTGTAGATTTTAATTCAACGACTCTACACTCTAAACCTTCCACTATAAACTCTTAAAGAGCTATAAGCAAGCAGACAACCAATGCGAAGAATGAAACACCTTCAATCAAAGCTGCTGAGATGATCATGCTTGTTTGTGCATTACCTGCGATTTCAGGTTGACGTGCTGTTGCTTCCAAAGCTGAGCTACCAATTCTGCTGATACCTAAGCCAGCGCCGATAGTAACGATACCTGCTGCTAAAGCTGCACCTAACTGTGCCAATGGAGCCAAGTCGATAACTGCTTGAACTACATCTTGTAATAAAACTAATAATGACATAACTTATAATTTTATAAAGTTTATATTTTTATTTAATTCCTAATCATTCATGTTTCGATGCCATTCCAAAATAGATGGCCGACAATAATGTAAATACGTATGCTTGGATAAATGCCACCAACACCTCAAGGCAGTCGGCGAAAACCGCGAGCAACACTGACAGCACCGACATTCCTGCTCCGGCAGCGGCACTCATTTCTCCAAGAATAAATATCATACAGATAAAACCAAGCACCACGATGTGACCCGCAGTGATGTTTGCGAAAAGACGCACTGCCAATACGAATGGCTTGATAAAACAACCAACCACTTCGATGATAGGCATCAATGGCAACGGGAATTTAAGCCACCAAGGCACGCCTGGTGTATTGAAAATATCTTCGTAATAATGTTTCGATCCTGTTGCGTTTGTGATGACAAATGTGAACAAAGCCAACACTGCAGTCACTGCTATATTTCCTGTAATGTTTGCTCCAAATGGGAAAAACGGTATCAATCCTAAAAGATTGTTAAAAAATATAAAGAAAAATACCGTTAACAAATAAGGGAAATATCTCTCATAATGCTTGCCGATGTTAGGTTTAGCGATGTCGTCGCGGACATAAATGATGATTGGTTCTACCAGAGCTTGTATTCCCTTAGGTGCCTTCTCGCCTCTTTCACGATATCCTTTTGCAACAAGCAAGAAAATGACAACCAACAAAGTACAAGATATAAATATGCCGCACACTGTCTTTGTTATGGAAAAATCTAAAGGTTTGATATGAGTTCCGTCGTCCATCACCCTAACGACTTTTCCTGCATATTTTCCTTCTTCAGGAATATCGAATGTCACGTCATTGCCGTGCTTATCTTTTGTATGATATGGATGATGATGGTGGAAGTTCTTAGATGAAAAACTATACAACTCGCCTTCGCTATAAACAATAATTGGCAAATACACACTGATATGTTTTCCTTTCCAAGTGCATATATGCCAATCGTACGAATCTAAAATGTGGTCAAAAATAAGCTCTCCTGCATCGAATTTTTCCTCAACTTCCTGCGATTCATTATCAACCGCCAGTGCATTTACAGGAGAGAATATTGTCAAACTTATTATAAATAAACAAGTTGCAATATTTAGTATATATTTCCTAAAAAACGATATGTTGTTTTTCATTTATATTTCCTTAGCATTATTAATGAGGTACAATTTTACGAAAAAAAATAATACATTAATTTTTTTTGTTTCATTTTTCAAAAAAAATACACTTTTCTTTGTTACTTTTGCACTATGGCAAAAAACAAGTATTATGTGGTCTGGAATGGCAGACAAATTGGCGTTTATAGCAATTGGGACTCGTGCAAAATGCAGATAGAAGGTTTCAAAGGTGCTCAGTACAAATCGTTTCCTGACAGGGCGAGTGCGGAGCAAGCCTTCAATGCTGGTTATGCTGCATGTCAGCAGTCAGCGAGCAGCAGTCAGCAGTCAGCAGTCAAGTCGTACGAGAACCTTCCGGAAGGTCAAAGACCTATTGGAATGAGCATTGCTGTTGACGCTGCGTGTTCTGGCAACCCGGGCAAGATGGAGTTTCAGGGTGTTTTTGTAGAGACTGGAACAAATCTTTTCAAGAGTCCAGTATATGAACATGGAACCAACAATATAGGAGAGTTTCTTGCCATAGTTTATTGTCTCGCATGGCAAAAGAAAAAGAACACCTGCTTCCCTATCTATTCCGATTCCGTCAATGCGCAGAAATGGGTCAGAGAAGGTGCTTGTAAGACAAAAATCGTTGAGAACGAGAAGAATAAACCTCTCTTTGATGTTATACGATGGGCGGAGGCATGGCTTCATACAAATAGTTTCAGAGTTCCTATCTACAAATGGAGAACTGAGATTTGGGGAGAAATTCCTGCCGACTTCGGAAGAAAATAATATATTTGCAAAAAAGATTAACCCATGATAAAATTCGACACTTTTTATATTCAATGTCCGAGATGCAAATGCTGGATGGAAGGACATCTTCTTATCTCATCGATGGTGAATCAGTCGATTTTATATTCTGACGGCAAAATCTTAAACGACGGATACATCACTGAAAATCAGAAGATGATAGTATGTCCTGCCTGCAGCCATTGGTCGTGGGTGGAGAAATACGAGGAACCATACATCACCAAAACTAAACCTAAAGAGACGTTCTACACTTGGAACAGCTGGCGTTTCTACGGCGCACATTTCGTCAGCAACAAAGGCAAGATGGCTCTTGTAAACCACTACAGAAATTTCTTGAACAACGGCAATTACAACATCGACCAAGAGATTTATTTCCGTAGACTTATGTGGTGGGCATTCAACGACTTCGTGAGAAACAGACACCAACTCAGCATCGATTGTTACACTTCAAAAGAGATGAGTTTTAAGGTTTGGTACAGAAACAGGAAGAAAATTCTGGAAGGCATCGAACTGTTTAACAAATGCCGCGACCATTTCAACGAAAATCTTAGAAACCTGATTAACTTATATAAATTACGTTATACTCCCGACGACGAAGAATATGAGGCTGTCAACTTAGACATCATCGAGATTCACCGTCAACTTGGCGAGTTTGAAAACGCCAAGGCATTGTTGGAACAAACCACTCGACGCACACACTTCATCTCTACCATCGAGAGAAAAGTCGATGAACAAGACGACTTGGTATTCTTGGTTTCAGGGTGATTTGAGTCAATAAGTCTATAAGACTATGAGTCTATGAGTCTATGAGTTTTTAAGGAAAATCTTATTGACTTATTGACTTATCGACTTATTGACTTATTGACTTATCGACTTATCGACTTAAAATATCCCTTATAACATGTGAAGCGCAGAAGCATCCGAATATTGCGGGCATATAAGATATTGTTCCGACTGTTGCGATTTTATTTTCAGTAGCTTCTTCAATAGACACTGCGCTTTCTGCGACTTTTTCAGGCGAGAACACCACCGTTATTCCCTCGCGTATTCCTAGTCGGTGGAGACGTTTTCTTATGTAAAATGCCAGACGACAGTTATGCGATTTCGAGATGTCATCAATTTCTATCTTTGTCGGGTCAAACTTACCGCCGGCGCCCATGCAACTGATGATGTTTTGTTTGTTTTGAACTGCGTAATATAAAAGGAAAACCTTTGGAGCAAGAGTGTCAATGGCATCGACAACAAAGTCGAAAGACTGCTCCATCAAGTCGATAATCGACTGATCTTTAAGATATTGATTTAAAGCAATGACTTCCACGTCAGGATTGATGTCGCGGATACGTTCTGCCATTACCTCTACTTTTGGACGACCGAGAGTGCTGTCAAGAGCAAGCAGCTGCCTGTTTTTGTTAGTCTCGTTAACGGTATCGCAGTCAACGATGGTGAGTTTTCCTATTCCTGCACGCGCCAATTGCTCAGCAGCATACGCGCCAACACCACCAAGTCCGACTACAAGCACATGACTATCTGCTAATTTTTTAACGCCTTCTTCTCCTACTAACAACTGTGTTCTTGATTTCCAATTCATATCTGTCCAAAAATTTTTACAAAATTATTAAAAATATCATTGCGAAGTCTTTCCATTTCTATGCCCGACAAAGAAGCGGCTTTTTCATAGACTTCCTTTATTTCTCTCTCTGCGACATCGGTTTCAAAAAACAGTTTTTCCAACGGAATAATTTGCAGCAATCGTCGCGCCTTAGACTCATTTTTAAACAAGACATCGCCCAGCGACAGATATATTCCGTGTTTCAACAACTGCTCTACCGACTGCTCATTACCTTGAAATCCGTGTATTATCCAAGTCTGCTTGGCTTTTGTCTCTTTCCTTACGGATATTATGTCAGAATAAGAACGCACGGCGTGAATTATCAGAGGTTTAGCAATCTGTTCCGAAAGTTCGATTTGTGCTATGAAGACTTCTTTCTGTATTTCAAAATCAACATCACAAGCCCTGTCAAGACCGCACTCGCCTATTGCTTTGACATTTAAGTCACCAAGTCGCTGAGTGAGTTTTGACAAAGTCTGTTGTCCGTTGTCCGTTGTCTGTTGACTTTCCCACGGATGAATTCCTATGCTATAGAAATGAGAAACATCGACGTCAACGATATTGTCGACATCGATGTTTTGTATCTCAACGAACTCATTGTTATCAATGTGATTACGATGAGTATGAATATTCACGTAAGGTTTCATCTCTGACTATATTCAGAATCGATATTATGCTGGATAACGATTTCGTTTGTATCAATATTGTAAGCCAACAAGTTACCGAATCCGTCTTTATTTTCGTAATAGATGCCATTGTCGAGAGGCAAGAAATCGTAGTTATTGTTTTTAAACATATCTATCATTGACATCTCGACAGGGATATGACCATGAATTACCTTCTTTCCGCCAGTTTTGCATTTATCAACTTTAAAATCTCTAATCCACATCATACTGAAAGTATCTTTGAAAGGATTGTCAATCTTGAAGTTAAGTCCAGCATGGACGAGAATGCAATCATCAAGTTCTATAAAATGTTTTGTATTTTTCAACCAATCGATATAGAACTTATTTATCTCGCGAGGGCGTTTTACTCCAAAACTCTGCAATGTTTTATTACCGCCGTTTTTTCTCCAATCCTTTTCGACTTTACTGCGGAACAGGAATCTTTTCTGATCTGACTCCCAAGCTCTAATACAATAATCTTCATGGTTGCCTCTGAGACAATGCACGTCATAACCAGAGTCTTGCAGACTCATGATAAAATCAATGACGCCCTTGCTGTCGTATCCGCGGTCGATATAATCGCCGAGAAAATAGACAGAATCCTCTTTTGACAGATTTATATTATTCTCTATCAAACATTTTAAGGTCCTAGAACAACCATGAATATCAGGAATAACCCAACGATTCCTCATTTATTTAGCTTTACCTTGGTTAGCAACGCTTTCCATTTTACGTTTGATTTCTTCTTGGTCACCGAGGAAGAAATGGTTTTGTAAATTCATATTATCATCGAATTCAAATACGTAAGGAACTGCTGTTGGGATATTGAACTTGATGATTTCTTCGTTTGTCATGCCACGAAGTTCTTTAACGATACCTCTCAATGAGTTGCCGTGAGCAACAACCATAACTTGATCATGATTTTCAAAAGCTTTTAAAATCACGTCGTTATAGTAAGGCATAAGACGTTCGATAGTATCTTTCAATGATTCTGTCAAAGGAATTTGTTCGTCTGTGAGTTCTGCGTAACGAGCATCCATTCTTGGACTCTTTGGATCGTTCATTTCCAATGCTGGAGGTTGAACGTCGAAAGAACGACGCCATACTAAAACTTGTTCGTCGCCGTATTTAGCAGCTGTGTCAGCTTTGTTCAAACCTTGGATTGCGCCGTAGCTCTTTTCATTTAATCTCCAGCTTTTTTGAACTGGAAGCCAATCCATATTCATAGCGTCGAGAACGTTGTTCAAAGTCTTGACAGCTCTTTTCAGATATGAAGTGAAACACAATTCTGGTTTATAGTTTTCTTGTTTCAAAAGTTTACCAGCTTCAAAAGCTTCTTCCAAACCTTTTGGGCTTAAGTCAACATCTGTCCAACCTGTAAAGAGGTTCAATTTATTCCATTCACTTTCTCCGTGACGAATTAAAATAAGTTTTTTCATCTTAGTATTATTTATGTTATAAAAAATTTTCGCATTGCAAAAATAATGTTTTTTATTTTGATTACCTAGTTATTTTTTGTTAACAATTAATCTTATATCTTAATTTTTTTTAACAATTCTTTTTAACTTTGTAAAAAAAAGTTATGAAGAAAATATCCTTACTCCTATTATGCTTTTTATTATGTGAATCATTATGTTTCGCTCAAAGCATCAATTTAAAGAACATTGAAATTCCAACCATTACAGAAAAAAGAAGCGACAGAGTTATAACACACAAAGGATATACTGTTTCATATAATTACGACTGGAAAATACCTAATTGGGTCGCCTATGAACTCACCGACTGGGAAGTAGAAGGCGAAGTGCCTCGTTACGACAGATTCAAACCAGATCCAATGGTGCCACAATACGCAACGGCAACTACAGAAGACTATAAATATTCCGGATACGACAGAGGACATATGGCGCCTGCTGCCGACATGAAATGGGATGAAGAAGTTATGAGGGAATCATTCTATCTTTCAAATATCTGTCCGCAAAATCCTAACCTCAACGGCGGTGTTTGGAAAGACTTAGAAGAACAAGTCCGCGATTTAGCAACGCTGAAAGGAAAAATTTTCGTAGTATGCGGACCTATCGTCAACGACGTTTCAACAACACTTGGAGTTAATAAAGTCGTTGTGCCACAAGCATTTTTCAAAGTATTATTGCAAGAAGAAAACGGAGTCGTTCATACAATAGGTTTCGTTTATGAAAACGTAAGCGGCAAAAGACCAATGTCGACATACGCCATGACCGTAGATGAAGTTGAAGAATTAACAAACATCGACTTCTTCCCTTCTCTGCCTGATAAAATTGAAACTAAAGTTGAAAACGAAGTCGATTTTTCAAAATGGACCGTCAACTACGAAGAATTACAAAAGAAATACACAAATACAAACACAAGCACAACTCCTAAAAGTGAACCTGAAGACACAGAACCAGTATTAGATAAATCACTGATAGATAAGGCAGTAAAAATTCTAGACTTTCTAATTGATCTTATTTAAAAGAGACTGCAATATATTTTACAATTTTAAAGTTTATATCTGTAAGAAACATTTGAAATTATGAATATCTGCAAGAAAAATATATTACTATTTTGCTTAATATTTTTTAACGCAACTTTATCTTTTGCACAAAAAACCATATACCAATGGACCACACATGCGCCTGGATCAAAAGTCATTAACGTTGAGAAAGTCCATGACAAGATTTACGCTGCAACACCTTACGAACTGTTCTATTATAACACAAGCGACAACTCTATAAACAAATTAACCAAAGTCAATGGTTTGTCGGATTTCGGAATCAGTGTGATGCGTTACAATCACAATACCGATATGATTTTGATAGGATATTCCAATAGCAACATCGACATTATTGACAATAACGGAAACATTACCAACATCAGTGATATCAAACACAAAAACATCCTTGTAGACAAAAGCATCAACGATGTGTATTTCATTGAAGACAAAGCATATTTGAGTTGCGGTTTCGGAATTGTCCTTATCGACCTCAAAAGGATGGAGATAAAAGAAACATATATCATTGGAAATAACGGTTCTTATTTGAGCGTCAACGACATAACTTTATATAACGACAAATTCTATGCTGCAACGAGCGAAGGTATTTATTATGCCGACTATCAAAATAAAAATCTCGTTGATTTCTCCCAATGGACTCACGACACCACACTGATACATGCTGACCTCAACTATTCCGAGATTGAAACATTTAACAATCAACTTATTGCAAATTATTCAAGAAATGAATATAACACCGATACATTATTTGTATATGACGGTGAAAAATGGGATTATCACCACTACAAAATTCCATCAATAAAAAGAAGCATTAGAGCATACGACGACCAACTTGTACTTTCTAACAACTATTCAATCACTGCATTAGGCACTGACAATAGTGTTATAATGACGTACAATAAAAACATGGAACCTTTTGATTGCATTTACGACAAAAATGGAGATGCATATTGGATTGCTGACAAAACAAACAGCATTTACAGATTTGTTCCTGGAAAATATTTCGACCCTATCAATTTCAACGGACCTTATAGCAATAATGTTTTTGAGTTAAAAGTACGCGGCGAACAGTTGTGGGTAGCGCCTGGCGGATACTCTAGCGTCTGGGCGAAAAACTGGATGAAAGACGGAGTCTTTTACTACACTAACGACGAATGGCATAATATAAATAGCAGTAATAATGAAGCATTTGACACAATATCCGACATCGTCTCAATAGCCATTGACCCTATCAACAACGCCAAAGTATATGTCGGTTCCTACCACAGAGGCATTCTTGAATTTGAAAACTTTGAATTAAAAACCATTCACGACAAAAGCAACAGTAGTCTTGGAGAATTAAAAAATTACGGGTATGTATATGTCACGGGTATGGATTTTGACAGTAAAAACAATTTGTGGATAGCGAATAGCGGAACCGACAAAATGTTATCTGTAAAAACGACCTCAAACGACTGGTACTCATTCAATATCGGTTCGGAAAACACCAGCAAACTGATAGTTGACAACAATAATTACAAATGGATTTTAACCCGAGAAGGTAAATTTGTCGTCTTCAATGACAACAATACAATTTCCAATCCTTACGACGACACATACAAAGTTATCAGCACGACAAAAGGACAAGGCGGACTTCCTGAAGCTGCGAACTGTATGGCTGTTGACAAAAACGGAACTGTTTGGATTGGCACTAACGATGGGTTGGCACAATTCTATTCTACCTCAAAGATATTCAAACAAGGTACAAATTACGATGCATCAAGGATTTTAGTTCCAAGAAACGATGGTTCAAATCAAGCGGATTATCTTCTCTCGGGAGAATCGGTGCTTTCAATCTGTGTTGACGATGCGAATAATTTATGGGTCGGAACTAAAAATGGTGCATTTCATATCGCCAATAACGGACTTACCGAATACAACCATTTCACACAAGAAAACAGTCCTCTGTTATCTAATAATGTGATTGATATTGCCATCAACAAATACGGCGATATATTCTTTGGCACTGACAAAGGCATCATTTCATTAAGAGGCAGAGCGACTGAAGGCAAGAAAACAAATTCAGATGTTGTAGTATATCCAAATCCTGTAAGACAAGGATATTCTGGTTTGGTTGGAATAAAAAACTTGGTAACCAATTCGTTAGTTAAAATCACAACGGTAGATGGAGCGTTCGTGACACACCTCTATTCAGAAGGAGGTCAAGCCGTTTGGGACTGCACAACTATCAATGGTGATAAAGTAGCACCTGGCGTTTATCTGATTTTCATCACAGATGAAAGCGGCAAAGAAACATTCGCGACCAAAATACTTATAATGTAATGGCGAAAACAACAACAAAGACAAAAGCCATTGTACTTCAGTCCATTAAATATGGTGATAGCAGTCTTGTTGTCAAGATGCTTACTGAAGAACTCGGCATACAGTCATATATGGTGAAGGGCGTCTTTGGTAAAAAATCAAAGATGAAATCCGCATTGTTTCAGAATATGACATTACTTGAAATAGTTGCCGATTCTGGTAATAACAATCTCGGTTTCATCAGAGAAATTGCTTTATCATATTGTTATAAAAGCATTGCCACAGACATCAGAAAATCAACTATTATTATATTTATCAGCGAGTTATTGTCCAAGTCCATAGCCGAAAGCGAAAGCGACCCAGAACTTTTCAACTTCATTTATAACTCGATGCTATGGCTCGACGAAGTAGAATCCGACTACGCAAACTTCCCGATTGTCTTCGCCATACTATTAAGCAAATATTTAGGATTCTACCCTAACATAGACACATATTCTGAAGGTTCAAGTTTTGACTTATTAGACGGTAATTTCAAAACGACACATAACGATATTTATCAGATTGACAGCGATTTAAGCAGATGTTTTTATAATATCTGTAAATATCCTACAGAATCTGACAGGCAAAAATTTGTACCCAATAACGCAACACGCCGCAAGTTATTAGAATCTGTAGTTACATATTACAAACTACACGCTGATAATGTAAGGGAGATAAAATCTTATGAAATATTAAGAATGCTTTTGAATAGTTAGTATAATTTTATAGAGAAAATATTGTATACAAAAAAGGCGTCTTTTCAGACGCCTTTAATATTTTATTTTATTCTTTTAAGAATGCTGATTTCTGACGGTGTGAGGAATCTCCAGTGACCACGTGGGAGGTTTTGTTTTGTAAGACCTGCGAACATAACTCTATCAAGTTTAACCACTTCGTATCCGAGGCTTTCGAAGATACGGCGAACGATATGGTTACGACCAGAATGAATTTCAATACCCACTTCACGTTTTGTTGGATCATCAACGACCCAGTCGATAGCATCAACTTCAATTGGACCATCTTCAAGGACGAGACCTTCTCTTATCTTCATCAAGTCGTTTTTAGTGAGAGGTTTATCAAGTGTAGCATGATAAAGTTTCTTCACTTCGTGACTTGGGTGAGTGAGAGTCTTAGCAAGGTCGCCATCGTTAGTAAGGAGAAGGAGACCTATTGTATTTCTATCCAAACGACCGACAGGGTAGATACGTTCTTGGCAAGCGCCTTCAACGAGTTCCATAACAGTGTGACGTTCATATGGATCGTCAGATGTTGTGATAACACCTTTAGGTTTGTTAAGGAGTACATAGCGAAGTTTTTCGCGGTTAAGAGTTTCGCCGCCATAAACCACTTTGTCGGTTGTGTTGACTTTAGTACCTAATTCTGTAACGACTACACCGTTCACTGATACTGCGCCAGCGAGGATGAGGTCGTCTGCTTCACGACGTGAGCAGATGCCAGAGTCTGCGAGGTATTTGTTAAGACGAATTTGACCGGTAGCTCTTGGTCTGTCGTACAATGGATCTTTTTCTCTTCTTTTGAATCCACCGCCGCCACGACGTTCAGTACCTTTATGTTCAAAACCTTTACGTTCTGGTCTGTCATCACGACGACCTTTGTTGTCGAAGCTACGCTCGTTGCGAGCAGCGCCTCTAGCGTTACGGCGATTGCCGTATTGGTTTTCATTGTCACGACCTTCGTCGAATCCTCTCTTAGGGCGGTCTTCACCGAATCCTCTTTTTGGACGACGTTCGTCATGACCTCTGAAACCGCGATTCTCATCGCGTTCATCTCTTCTTTCTCTAACAGGTCTATCACCAAAATTCTTGCCTCTGCCGCCGAAACCGAATTCTTTTCTGTCATCGTCTCTTCTTGGTCTGAAGCTCTTTCTTGGTCTTTCATTATCGCCATCGCGGCGAGATGCCTGTTCTCTTTCAAACTGCTCTAATCTTTCTTCACTGAATCTGCGTACACCGGCAGTCTTTCTTGTGGCAATACGAGTACGTTTGCCTTTGTTACCTTCGTTGTTCATGTTAATGTGAAAAATTATTTTTTGAGTCGGCAAAGATACGAATTATTTTTGAACCTTTGACTGTTGAATTCTGACTATGAAAGTTTTTTTACTTCGCTATCACTATTCCCAGTTCATTGTTAATCTTTATTCGCAAATCGTCAAGCTTTTTCTTTTTGACAAGAAGCGCAAATTGATCCTCAACATCCTGTGTTTCCATGATTTGTCGTGTCAATTCGTTTCTCTTTTCATCAAGAACCATATCTTTAAATCTCAATACTGATGTAACGACCAATTTTGACAAGACATCTTCTTCAGTCTTTACCTTTATCTCTTTTCTATTCCAATCGTCCAATTTATACGGCGAACTTAATAAAGTAGCCGCCAGTTCTGATATCTTTGAATTCTCATGCGACACGAAATATTGCGACTTCGGCAATGACTCTCCGTCAAGAGCCCTGTCAAAAATATCAAATATCAATTTATGAGTGGCGTCTTTAAATAACAAATCATCATTTTTCAAATCATCAATAATCAATGATGCCACGCTGACCTTATATATCATCGGGTTGTTATTTTCATCCACACCATCTATGTCAATTTCAGTATCTCCATACATCAGAAGAAGCTTCACCAATTCCTGTTCCTGATAAAATCCGACCGGCGTCGCATTAACATTCAAGTTTTGAGGTTCCGACTTAACATCTTCTACCACAACATCCTGAACCACTTGCTCCTGATTGTTCTTTTGTATCTTTGCACGAAGCAACTTATTAAGTTCGTTCATCAAGGATTGTTCTGGCATATCCATCAAACGACTACACTCTTTTATGTAAGTAGCACGATAGATTGTATCTGGAATTACAGAAATTGTCTTTACGATTTCTTTTATTACAGCAGCTTTTTTTATCGGATCATTAGCTGCGTCTTTAAGAAGCAATTGCGTCTTGAAACTTATGAAGTCTTTTGCATTAGTTTCAATATAAGTTCTAACCTCTTCTATTGGGTGATGCTGGACAAAAGAATCCGGATCTTCATCAGGAGGCAGCAATACAATCCTGACATTCATTCCTTCTTCAAGAATCATATCGGTTCCGCGCAAAGCCGCATGGATACCTGCATTATCACCATCATACAAAATTGTGATGTTTTTGGTATAGCGACTTATAAGACGAATCTGTTCCGTTGTCAATGAAGTACCAGAACTTGCCACTGTATTTTCTATACCAGCTTGATGCATGCTCAGCACATCAGCATAACCTTCAACCAATATACAATTATCCAGACGACTTATTTCATTCTTAGCGAAATAGATTCCATAAAGAGTCTGTCTCTTGTTATATATCTCTGACTCAGGCGAATTAAGATACTTTGCTTTTGTTTTATCTCCGCTTAGGATACGAGCTCCAAAACCTATTACTTTTCCTGTCAGGTTATGTATCGGGAAAATGACTCGACCTTGATATTTGTCATACATTCTCTCCTCATTACCAGAAGCGAGTCCTATGCTTAAAAGCAATTCCTTAGAATAACCGTTCTTCAAAGCATATTGAACAAATGCATCACGCTGGTTGAGACAATAACCTAGTTGAAACTTCTCTACAATTGCGTCACGGAATCCACGTTCTCTGAAGTACGACATACCAACTGACTGACCTTCTTCATCGTTCTTCATTATGTCGGAGAAATACTGTTGGGCGAATGTATTGATGTTAAACATCTTCTCTCGCTCATTCTGAGCCATCAGTTCTTCTGGAGACTGCTCTTTTTCTTCTATTACGATACCGTATTTGTTAGCCAAATAACGCAATGCTTCTGGATATGAATAATGCTCATGCTCCATGATAAAGCGGACAGAGTCGCCGGCTTTACCACATCCGAAACATTTGAAGATTCCTTTTGCCGGCGACACAATAAATGATGGCGTTTTCTCCTTATGAAAAGGGCAAACTCCAATAAGGTTAGCTCCCCTTTTCTTAAGACTAACAAAATCAGAGACAACTTCTTCTATACGAACAGTGTCTATGATGCTCATTATTGTATCTTGTGGTATCATTGGAAATTATTATAATTCATCAATATTAAAAGCAAATACCCAAACGAATACTAAAACTCAATGCTATATTTGTATTCTCCGTATTGAAATAATGCCACAACTCAAATCCATGGTGATAATAAGTCTCTGCAGGCGTACCAAAAGCATAACCGCCTCCAACCCAGAAATCTGCCAAAAAACGTTTATATACATACTGATAACCTACAGTTCCTAGAAATGCAGTTTCATTGGAAAGTGTACGTCCGCTGCCTCTACCGCTATTGTAATGATAATGTGAATAAACAACCTCTGGTCTCAAATAAAATCCCATCAAAGATTTTTTCTGATTCTCATTTAGAAAGAATTTATGTCCATAACGCATCGTGTATCCTTTAGGGTCATTTCTATACTTATCACGACCAGCGCCAATAATGCTTGCACACAATTCTCCACTTTGATGGATATTAGGGAAAGACCTTTCATAAGAAAGTTTTGTACTGCCAGAAATCCACGATAAAAACGTTATCTTCAATGAATTACGATAATCCTTTTGAACATATGGAACAGGTCGCTTCGCTTGCACCATATTACTTACCATAAACAAAAAGAATATCATAAAACAAATTTTCTTTTTCATATCAAAATCTATATGTTATACATTATATTTTCTTCAACCAAAAAACGAGAATACAGCATAATAAATTTTAAACAAAAGACGAAAATAACATTTTTAACATTGTTTAAAAACAGGCAGCATTTATTCCTAAAATAGATAAAATCAAGTGAAGTTATAATTTACAAAAAACCCCTCACTTGAACCTAGATTCAAGTGATGACTTATATTTTTTATCCTTGTTTTGTTGAAAATACCACTTTTCGCTCAAGGAGAAGTAAATCCTACTTCTTATAGATAACTTAAGCATCTGATTTGAAGTAACTTCAATATAAAATCATTCGGGGTGTTTTATGAGTACAAAAATACAATTAGTTTTATATTTTCAAATAAAAAAGTTATAATTTTTTAAATTATTTAATTCAAAAATACGCTATTACCATATTTCACTAGCGAACAATTCACTTCACACAACCTGTTTACATATTGTTATTTAACAAATATTTCTCAACGTTTCTGACAACTATTCCAAGTCGCAATTCAAAAGCTTCCTCTGTCGCAAAACCTATATGAGGCAACAACATTGTATTAGGTGCCAACAGCAATGGATTACTTTCAGGAATCGGCGGTTCGGTATCATATACATCTAACGCCGCTCCCGCTATTCTGCCATTCTTCAACGCATCCGCAAGATCATTTGCATTTACGACAGGTCCTCTTGCAGCATTTATTATTATGGCAGACTCTTTCATCAAGTTAATCTCTTTAGATGATACAAAGTTTCTGGTCTCATTATTCAATGCTATATGCAACGTTACTATATCGGATTCCTTGAACAATGTTTCCTTATCAACTAAAGCAACACCTTCTATATCTTTCGGTGTCCTATTCCATGCCAGAACCTTACAACCGAATGCTTGTGCCAACTTAACAACACGTTGTCCTATAGCACCCAAACCTACCACTCCTATTGTCTTACCTGCAATTTCTCTTCCAGGAGACATCGGAATACCTTTACGACTTCTTGTTATCTTGTCGTTTTCAATAATATGACGATATAATCCTATCATCATACATATCGTTTCTTCCGCAACTGCTTCAGTAGAATATCCAGCAGCATTATTAACTAATATACCCCTCCTTTCACATTCTTCCAAATCTATATGATCCAAACCAGTAAATGCTATCGACAACATTTTAACATTAGGACATGCTTCAAAGAAATCTCTGCCCAACGGCATATTACTCTCCACGACAACATCAGCGTCTTTTGCTCTTTCTATATTCTTCTCTGGACATCTGTCACCATAAATGACAACTTCATGACCTTGTCGTCTTAAACTATCACATTCTCTTTCTATCTTTTCAATAGCAATACCTAATGGTTCCAAAAACACTATCTTCATAATGGCAAACTTTTATTTAACATTACAAAGGTAAGTTTTTTTTGATAAAAATCAAGAATCTGAGGGCATTTGTTCATCATTGCTGGAATGATCTATCAATAGGAATTCATTCATCGTAATCTCCGTGAAATAATTCTTCTTACCATCTTTTTCATATACCCTGGTCTTGAGCCGACCTTCAAGAGCAATGCGTTTACCCTTCTTGATATATTTCTCGGCCTGCTCTGCAATCTTGCCCCACGCTACAATATTATGCCACGAGGTCGTTCGCTCCAACTCATGATTCTCATTATAAGTATAATCATTAGTCGCTAAAGTAAATCTCACATTTTTACGATTTCCGACATTTTTAACCTCAGGATCTGCTCCTGGACGTCCAATCAATTGGACTGAATTTTCTAAAGTTCCCATACCTTTTAATTTTTAGTTTCATAATGCAAAGATATTATGGGAATATAAATTAGTCGTATGAAAAACGACTATTTTTTTTATTGTCTATAAACCATTATAAACTAAAAGATTACACACATAAGTATGTAATCAGAAATCTTATTATTTATTAACATTTAATATACACAGTTATCCTGCATAAGACACCGACAACCACATATCACCTATTTTATAGGTTTCTATAACGACATCGTTATTATTAAGAACATTCTTGATATCGTTAGTGATACCACTGCCCAACAACTTAAAAACCGCCTCCTTACGAGTCCATAGTCTATAAAAATCATCTGCCTGATTATCACTATTATGCAACATTTCCAATTCACCATCATTGCTCACATAAGCTGCCAACCCCTCCTTATATTCTCCAACCTCCTCAATATCAACGCCAACTTCTTTGCGAGACAAGACACAACAAACTGCATTCTTACAATGACTAAGGTTAAAATGCCAACCTGGATAATTCTTCAAAGACGGTTTCCCATGCTCTCCGTAAGAAAACTCCGGCATTTCAACAAACTCACCTTCTTCTCGCAAAGCATGCACCAATAACAAATATGCCAAAGCACACTGTATTTTACCTTTTAAAAATTTGTAATTCAACATCTTATCTTTTCTCCATTTAGGGAAAAAAGACAAACACTTTTCAATCAGATTATCATCAAAAGCGTCAATTCCGTTGATAAAATAAATTTTCATAAAGCAAAATCAAAATCCAACCAACTTCAAAGCTTCATTATATCCTTCTTCGTATAAAGCAATCAGTTTCTTGCTGTTGCGTTCCATTCTGTCGACTTCGACTGGTTTTTGCGGACGGATAACTATAAGTTTGCCTCGTTCTTCCAAGTCTTCAATCATAGAGATTTGTTCATTGTAAATCTTGTTGCGATTTCTGATGGCATCTTGCATCGCAGGATATTCTTTATAGAACAACGACACGAATTTCATATCTTTTTCTTTCTTGCGATAACCTTTGTTGCGAGTGAGAACCACGACGTTGTTGTCGTAGCCTAACTCTCTCGCTCTCATCAGCGGAAGCGAATCGGCAATACCGCCGTCCAACATAGGCTCGCCATCAACGTAAGATATCGGACAAACGAAAGGAAGACTGCTCGATGCCTTCACAATGTCAATGACTCTTTTCGGATTTTTCTTTTCTTCGTAATAACACGCCTTACCAGTCCTGCAACTTGTTGTAACCATCTCGTAATGCTCCTCGCAACTTGCTAATTTTTCATAATCGTAAGGAAGTATCTCATCTGGAAAAGTATGAAACAACAGGTCAAAGTCCATGATATTCCCTTTTTTAATGAGATGTTTTATTCCGATGTAATTATATTTTTCAAGCAAGTCAATGTTACTGAATTTGGCCCTGCCTCTTTGGTTTGAGATGTAAGACAGTCCGTTGCAAGCTCCAGCACTGACGCCGATGGTATAAGGGAAACGAATTCCCTTATCCATGAAGCAGTCCAATACGCCGGAGGTGAAGACACCTCTCATGCCTCCACCTTCGAGTATCAATCCGGATTTATTTGTTATGTTTATCATAAGGCGTTGCCATACGTTATATCTGTATCAGCCTTTCAAGCCAAAATTGTTAATTGTTAATTGTACATTGTAAATTGTACATTATAAAAGCATAAATATCAGCTTGTTCCTCAATAACTTTTGATATTGGTTTGCCTGCGCCGTGACCTGCTTTGCTGTCGATTCTGATGATTTTGACATTATCGCCGGTTTGTGCATCTTGCAATGCTGCTGCGTATTTGAATGAGTGTGCAGGAACAACGCGGTCGTCGTGGTCGGCTGTCGTCACCATAATAGCTGGATATTTTACATCAGCGCCGTTTTGAATTGTATGTAATGGCGAATATGCATAAAGTGCCTCAAACATCTCCTTGCTTTCGTCGCTGGTGCCATAGTCGCTCGCCCAGTTCCAACCAATTGTGAATAAATGATAACGTAACATATCCATAACACCGACTTGTGGAACTGCTGCTGCGAATAAGTCAGGGCGTTGGTTTACAACAGCTCCGACTAACAAACCGCCATTAGAACCGCCGTTGACCGCCATCTTGCTTGGATTGCTGTAACCGTTTTCAATGAGGTATTCAGCACATGAGATACAGTCGTCAAAGACATTCTGTTTCTGTAACTTAGTTCCTGCGATATGCCATTCTTCTCCGTATTCGTTGCCGCCACGAAGATTCATCAAAGCATAAACGCCACCGTTTTCAAGGAATGGAAGTCTCGATGTTGAGAAACTTGGATTTAAAGTAATATTAAAACCGCCGTAACCGTAAAGCAATGCTGGGTTGTTGCCGTCTTTCTTCATACCTTTTTTATATGTCAAGAACATAGGGACTTTGGTGCCGTCTTTTGAAGTGACGAATACTTGTTCTGTGACATAATCTTCTGATTTAAAGTCGATGGCAGGAGCGCGGAAGACTTCAGAAGTGTTGTCGTCAATATTGTATTTGTAAATCGTTGTTGGGAACGCGAATGATGTGAAAGCGTAGAAAACTTCTTTTTCTTTATAGTCGCTGCTGATGCCAATAGAACCGAATGTTGGCAACGCAATCTCGTGCATCATCTCGCCGTACATATTATAAACATAAGCGTGGTGTGAAGCGTCTTGGTCGTAAGTGACAATCATTTTGCCGTCTGCAAGCGCGATATCAGCGATGACATTGATACATTCTGGAATCATGTCAACCCAGTTTTCCATCTTAGGGTTGGTTACGTCAACCTTACAAATCTTGCCTTTAGGTGCGTTGTAATTTGTTGAAATATACAATGTTCCGTCAATAACATCGATTGGACTGTAATTATAATTCATGTCAAAACCAATCTGCTCAAATTTGCCGTCAGGATTTTGCATATCTCTAATCCACAAAGTGTGACCAGCGCCTTGACCGCTTTCAAACATAAACATATATTTCTCATCATCAGTGAGCGAAACAGTGTGGAAGTAGCGTGGTTGTTCTGGATTTTCGTAGAACAAGACGTCCTCTTCTTGTGGTGTACCGAGTTTGTGATAATAAATCTTGTGGTTCTCATTCACGTTGCTGAATTCTTTGCCTTCTTCTGGACGGTCGTATGCGCCATAGAAGAATCCGTCTTTGTACCAAGAAGCTCCTGTAAATTTAGCCCATTGAATGTGGTCTGGAAGTAATTCGCGTGTTGCTATATCCATAACGTAAATCTCAACCCAATCGGAACCGCTGCGTTGAATGCTGTAAGCCAGATACTTGCCGTCGTTAGACTGGAATGTTCCGCTTAAAGCGACAGTGCCGTCGTCTGACAAAGTATTAGGGTCGAGGAGAACAGATGGTTCTTCATCTAAAGAATTTTGAATATAAATGACATTCTGGTTTTGGAGTCCGTCGTTTTTTGAGAAGATATAACGACCGAAACGTTTTGAAGGAAGACTGAAACGTTCGTAGTTGACAAGCTCGGTCATACGTTGTTTCAATGTTTCACGGAAAGGAATCTGTGAGAGATAATCTTCTGTTACAGCACGCTGTGCGTCAACCCATTGTGCTGTCTCAGCTGTCGTGTCGTTTTCAAGCCAGCGATAAGGGTCTGCTACTTTTGTTCCAAAATATTCATCGACGACAGTGGCGTCTTTTCTTGTTTCAGGATATTCTTTAACAGAAAGTTTCGTTGCATTTTGACCGCAACTTAATAAGGTAATCATGCTTCCCATGATGATAAATTTAGCTTTAGTATTCATAATTGTATGATTTTCTATTTTCTGCAAAGTTATCATTTTTTGTCAAAAAAAATTATCTTTGCAACATATAAATAATTAAAATGAAAAGGGCATTTTTCTCTCTCATAATATTGTTTTTATTTTTTTCATGTGAAAATAGTCTCCCGACACCTACGGAATTCAATTATCCTGAATCAAAGCTTTGGAGACACGGCGTTTATTCAAAATATGAAGCTCAAGAATTGGAAGGTCTTTTTGAAGGACTTGAGGTCGACGTGATTTATTCTCCAGAAAAAAATGACATTTACGTAGGAAGAGTCGAGGCAGACACTTCTAAAAATCTGCCTCTGAACGAGTGGCTGGCAATGTTAAAAGAACCAAGCAAGACTTATTATTGGATTGATTTCAAAAATCTCTCATATAAAAATGCAGATCAGGCCTTTGCGGTTTTGAATCCATTAGCGAATAAGTACGGAATAAAAGATGTGGCATTTGTGGAAAGTCAGGATTTGGAGGCTTTGAAAATTGCGAAAGATAATGATTATCACACAATATTATGGGTTGATAATCTTCATTATTGGAAGAAAAAAACTTTAAAAGACACGATTTCTGTATTGAATAAAATTCGTAAGCAAATTGACATTCTTCACCCTGATGCAATAAGCTGCGAATATACAATGTTCCCTCTTTTGTGTGATAGCTTCCCTGAACAGAACGTTCATTTCTGGGACACTCCTAAAGATTATACTCCTGAAAATGTTGAGTTTACAAAAGAATTATGTGACAGACCTAATGTGAAAGTCGTCCTAGTTGATTATCCTACACCGGAGATTTTCGATTGATTAATATTGTAAAGACGTCTAATGGCGTCTTTTTTTATGACCCTAATATCTTGATGTTAATATTTTTTAACATCACGCTGTGTTCCGGATTCCACATATAATCTTTTTCTGTCGATTTCAGATATATCTCGAAATTAATATCCTCAAAATCCTTGACATTGAATACTTTAGTGAATTCCAATTTAGTCGTTTCATTAGGATGATATTCTCGATTGACAAAACTCTTTGATATATTATCGGAAGCATTTATCCTCTGACCTTTATCATAAGTTAAGTCTACGCCTAGACTGATAAATTGATCCTGCCAAACTTCACCAGTATATGTAACATCGGCAGTCATAATAATTTTTATTTCGCTATAAATGGACTTAATGTCGTCAGAAATAATATTCACCGCTTTCGGTTTTTTAACGCTAGGCTTTTCTTTTAACGAAGAACAACTTACAGAATCAACGACATACTCGCTAATGACTTTGAACTTGTTTTGAGGGAATATTGGATTTTTGCAGACTTTATTATTTGTGTATGAATAATTGTCGGCATATATCAATGCCTTGAAGTTTTCATCAATATTGTTAATTACATTTTCGTCATTGACTTCCGTAAGTTCAAGATTTTCACTTATGATATATGCTTTCTTTGATTTTGAAAAGTCGTAGTAATAGTTTTCATAGACGCCGTCAAAGACAGTTCTGGTGTATCTCAAGAAACATGTTTTCAGGTCACAATGAAATTCTTTTATTGTATCGAGTTCTTCGCCGACCCAATGTATTTTTTCAGGCGTTTTAAAATTATAACTATCTCTAAATAAAGCGTTTAAAGTTGGAACTATATCATTATGCGAAACGACGGAATTAAAAACATCTGTCTTTTCCAACATCGGTGACCAGATAATCAGAGGCACATGGAATCCGTTCAATGGATTTTCTGAATTTATGTTAAGGCTATGGTCTCCAGTGATGACGAAAATGTAATTGCCATCTTTGTAATATTCTGAATATTTTTTAACAAAATGTTTTATCGCATCGTCGCCATATAAAGTCGCAGCGAGGTATCCTGAAATGTCATTCATCTTGCTGTGTTCGCTTTCCGGCAAGGTCGCTATGATTTCAGAAACCTTTTCATAATATTTGTCTGTTTTATCTTTATCGTTGAGTTTTAATCTGTTATCGTGCTGAGATATCGTTATGAATAAGTCAAAATATGATTTCTTTTCATCGCGATTTTCAATAATTTCCATGCTTTTGTCAAACATTGGCAAGTCTTGATATCCCCAATATGTAAAATCAAGATGCTTGTTTTCTTTCTTTTTATGGTCTTCAAAAAGCGGAGCCATAAAATCTATCTTCTGAGATACCAAATAATCATAGACTTTATCGAATGAATATTCTCCTGCATAAAATGCATTTGTCTCATAATCATTGTCTTTCAATACGCTAAACAAAGAATTATATTCAGGAATGTCGCCAAACTGAAATCCTTTTAATCCGTGAGGAACAGAGCCTGTGATGGCAGGAACAGCGCCAAAACTGCGTGGAGTCGTTGACAAACAATTGGTCCACAACAATGAATGTTGCGACAATGAATCCAAAAACGGAGTGAAAGTGTAATCATATTTGTTAACGCCAAACAAGTCTGTGCCTAATGACTCGACGATAATAAAAACAATATTTGGTTTTTCTTCTGATTTTTTGAAATATGGTCCCAATACATTATTAATATTGTCGGTTCTTTCCAATGGATATTGCTCATCTGAAATTTCTCTTTCTGGAAATATCGACTTGTATATCTCAATCTTTTCTTCGTCAAATGCTAACTTAGATAGCACAATATCAGTACTTTGTGCTTCTTTATCCATAAAACAAGAATAAAAACAATACCAGATTTTGTTTACTGAATTATCATTTTGATTTGGTTTTATGATAAAGAATAACGGAACGGAAATCAACATTAGTAATAATATGACTTTGGCTATTGACTGTTGACTATTGGCTTTTGAACTTTGTCTGTTGACAATTTTATAATTAATGAAAGTAAATGCTGTAATGAGCAGTATTGCTGATGCAATCATCCAGAAATTCAAGGTGCTTTTTACTGTAGCGGTAGTTTCCCATAATGGTCGTTCTATCAATTCATTACCCATCAAAAGTCCAGTGCTTTTATAGTAAAAAATCAGACATATTTCAGAAATGATGATTATGGAAAATAGAATTGAACAGAAATAGAATGCGACTTTTTTTGAGAAAATGGAGATAATGTTAAAAATAATAAAGACGCAGAAACTCAATAACAAAGATGCGATGAGATTGCTATAAATCATTTCTGCAATAAAATTTAACTTAATAGAATCTGATGAGAAAAGTTCGAAACTTTTAATACAGAACAAAAGAATTGTAAAACAGATCGTTAAAGTAAAAAATGGTTTTATAGATTCTATATATTTTCTCATGATATTACTATTTGCTTGCTTTTATAAGAACCTTGATATCGTCGAACATCATTCTGTCTTTTGATAGATTTCTTAAATAAATTTTTAATTTTTCTCCTTTATAACTCTTGTTTTTTGAAATCATAATCCTGTTGACAAAATGTTCTAATTCTCCCGTGTTGAGACTTTCATTTTGCAATGAAACTAAAGGAACTGCCTGATAAAAATCACCTAGACTATACACCAAAAGAGGAAGTTTGTTTTCTGTATATGATTGTAAATCAAAAGAAACAGAAATGATAAACTTGGTGTAATCGTCTTTTATATCCAGATATGGATACAAAGATATATATTCTTCGTTTTCATCAAAATAGACGAATTTATTTCCGAGAGAATCGATAGTTAAATTATGGAAGATCTTGTTTGTTGTGTTGTCGATATCGAAATAATATTCAGCTAGATCTATAAAATTTTCATCGTTATTATTATTTAAAAAATTGTTTTCCACAGCATAAGCGCTTATTAGATTATAATCATCTAGTTCTTTTTTTAGCTGTTGATATAAATCAGGATTGTCGACGGAAGTCAGATGCAAATTATTATCAATTTTATAAAGTTTGCTTCTGCATAGGAAATATTCATCATGCAGATAATCAATGACATCTTTGTTATTAAGCATAAATGCCTGATTAACTTTGCTTCTGAATTCTGCAACTGTATCAAAAGAAGTTCCTAACCAATGGCAATATTCATCGACTTGATAGTCGTAGTTGTTTGATAAATAAGCATTTATTGTTGGAGTTATATCGTAATGAGAAACGACGGCGTCCATTTGTTTCTTTTGTTTAAGTAGCGGAGAATGAATCAGAAGTGGTACGTTGAAAGAACGCAGCACATTGCCAGTGCTTAACATTCCCATTCTATGGTCGCCAGTGATGATAAAAATAGTGTTGTCGTATTTGTCCATTTTCTTATAAGAATCAATTAGATTCTTAACGCATTCATCCATATATAGATAGCATGCAAAATTGTTTATGTTTTTAATTATGTTATTCTTTTCTTTTGCACTTACGCTATCGCAGTTTGCAAGAATCTGTCTAGCTTTTTGTTCGTATTTTTCTTGATTTTCTAGAATTACGAATGGTTCGTGAGTGCTAAGCGTCATTATTATATCAACAAAAGGTTTTTCGTTAGTTGATGATTTTCTGTTGTTTATGACAATATTGAACAATTCTTTATCATCTAATCCCCATCTATTGTTTTCACGCATCAAGTTGTAGATTTCTTCATCAATAGAACCTTGTTCAGGAATGAATATTTTTTCTACATTATTAGTTTTCAGGAAGTTATCGTATCTATCGACATTGCGGTAACAACCATAGTAATATGAAATATCGTAATTATTTTTCTTAAAATCTTTTAACAAAGAATTATGTGAAGGCATTCCATTGTGATTATTAGCGAAGCCTTTTTTGCCATGAGGCGTTGATGCGAAAATTGTTGGAAGAACACCGAAAGTCCTTTCTGTTGCTGACAAACAATTTTTCCAATAGAGACTTTCGTTTTTCAAACTATCAATATTTGGAGTGAAGGAAATTGTCGGTGTTTCAGCACCTGTCAAACATTGACCGAAACTTTCAACAATAATAAAAACGAAATTAGGCATTTCTCCGTTTTCAGGTTTATTTAAAAATGGACCTAAAACGTCTTGATAATCAGCTTTTCTATAGAAAGGATAATCTTTATAAGGATATTTGAATTGACTATTCAAGTGTTGATATGAATTTGTCGCTTCTTCAATTATCTCAAATCCAGTGTTATTGTTGTCATTTTTTTTATCAAGATAATCGTAGATTTTTATGAAAGAATATGAAGGCTGGTTCGTTGCCAATATAAAGTTTGCATGAGTTTTTGAAAAACGTTCTTCTCTGACAATTCTGCTGTAATTAAATGATATAGCGATTATTAAGGCTGCGAAGAAAATGATGTAAGCAGCAATGTTTCCGATTTTTACTTTTTTCCATAATTTGGAAATTAAAATGCAGAGTGCTATGGAAATGACAAAATATAATATTGGAACGATTGAAAATGAAGACGATGACTCGACGGCTCCTTTTAGACCTTCAATGGAATATGCGAAAATCACATGGTCTAAAGGCATCATTAAGTTACAGAAATATTCTGTCAATAAAATTGATATTATTGCGTAAATAAAAATTAAGACTTTATAAAAAGTGACTGTCGTTTTTGGGAAAAAGTAATGAAATATTAGGAAAATAAGTGAAATCCAAGCAATGAAATGTGCTGCTAAAATCAAATCGTATTTGAAACCTAAAATTATATTTGCAAATTGAGATATTTCAATATTGATACGAGTCGTTGTTTCTATGAAAAATATGATTCTAATGACAAGCATCATCAACATTAACAAAATGTTGAGATGAATCCATTGTTGTATGCTTTTTTTTACTTTACTCATCATATCTGCAATAGTTAAAATATTTTACATCACTTGGAACTTCATCTGCGATAAGCAAAACTTTAGCTTTATCGTCTTGATTGACAAGATCGATGTATTTTTTTAAGACTCTTTTCCTACCCTTGGTGTACCAAATCATAACATCTGTGTCGGGGAAAGAGTCTCTCATGAATTGATATTGATAATAATAACCAGAAATTGTTGTTGGGTGATATGCTGATATTATTTCGCGTATTTTATAAGTGTGTTTTTGTATGTCGTCTTCTGAAGTTTTTTTAGGGTTGAAATCAGGAATGTAATAGCTTGTTTTATAGCCATCTTCTTGAAAGATAGGAAAGTCTTGTGCATTCCAGTTTTCAATTATAATTTTACTTTTCTTGATTTTAAATTTGGAACAAAGACGATTGAGTTCGTCGAGGGCAGGTTTTCTGTTGTCGCAATTGAGGTTTTTGAAATCTAACCAAAGTCCTAATTCATTGACGTTTTCGATTTCATTGAGCCATTGTTCGAGTGTGAAAGATCCCGTATCATCCAAATCCCCGCCATGAAAAACAATAAAAGTGTTCAGCGAGTCAAGGTAAGTTATGTCTATTTCTAAACCAGCATATTTGTCTTGAAAATATTGAGCTTTTTGTATCTCGTTAGCACGATGTAGCCATATTTTTTTATACTCAATTCTTTCATGTCTTTTTTGACAGGAAAAGCAAATGACACTAATAATGATAGATATAGTTATTATTATGGATTTTCTCATTTGTATGTGCAATTGGTAATATGCAAAGATATTGATTTTTTCAATAAAAAAAGTGACCCTCAAACTGAGAATCACTTTTGTTTTACATTTAAAATACGATTATTTATTTCTTGACGAAGCGTCTGACAATTTCACCGTTATCAATTGTGCTGATTTTGATGAAATAGATGCCGCTGTTCAAGTTTGAGACATCAATAACTGACAGTTGATGGCTGACAGCTGATATTTCTTGCTTTCTTCCAAAGATATCGAAAACAGAAACTTCTTCAATTCCGCCATCTGTTGCGATATAAAGTCTGTCGTTAACAGGATTTGGATAGATGTTGAATGCGGATTCATTTTCATTAATGCTTTCGCCTGGTTCTGGTTCATCTGATTCGCAAGCCAATTCATATTCAAAGAAAACAGGTTTTTTCTTGAATGTTGAGTCGATAGAACCGATGGCGGCTGAGTATAATTCTTCACCTTGGAAATTGATGATAAATCCGTTTTCTTCGTCCCAGTTTCCAGGAACCCAAGAGAATGAGTAAGTGTCTGGGCATAACTCAAGAGTTGTGATTACAGGATTTTCAACTGCGCCGCCGTCTGTCAATTGGACTTTATATTCCAAATTGCTCATTTCACCAAGAATGCTGATATAACCGAAGTCCCATCCGTCGCCATAGGCGTCGAGTGCTACAAAATTAAGTTCGCATTTGTCGTTTTCAGCGCAAGGATAAACAGTTGGTCTTACCACATTTGAAATTTCAGAGAGGCATTCGCCATTGTAGTTGGCTCTGACAAAGAATTGATATTCACCAGATTCCATATTATCGAAATTGAATGTTGTTTCAGTGATGCCTTCTGCGAAAGGAGCGCTTGTATAGCTGGTGTAAATGTTGTAAGTTACATTTTCTGCATTTTCAGGAGCTTCCCAGTTGAGTATGATATTGTTGTAGTTAGGTTGTTCAATGGTGTAGGTCAAGTTTTTAGGAGCTTCACAAGCTGTTTCTTCTATAGTTAAGATGAAAGAACTTTCTTCACCGTCGATAACGCCAGCACCGATGAATGTGTTACCATCGGCTGAAACATTAGTAATGCTATAAACGATCCAGTTTTCTGCACCTTCTATACCTTTGAGTTTCAAGTATTCTGTAAAATACATCAATTCACCGCCAACATAAGCGAAAGCGCTTCTTTCTATAGGAGAACCTGCATCAGAATGACCGAAAACGCTGCCATTGTCTGTCACGCAAGTTGCTGACAATGAATTGTAAACTTCGAGAGTATTTGTGATTTCAACTAATTTGTCATTAGGGATGTCGTAAACGAAACATTGACCATCCAACAAGTAACCGCAGATGTAATTGCCATTATGAGTAACATTTAAAGCTTCGCCGAAGAGGTGTGGGAATCTGAAGATTTCACCATCGACCCAATAGCAAGGGGTCCATTCGCCTTTTGTTTCATGAGCTGCGAAACCAGCAACTACTTTGCCATTATCGCTGATGGCATTAGGTCTTGTTTGTGGAGAAACACCGTTAGAAATTTGTGTATAACCGTTGTCTCTTGTCCAAAGATATGATGTGGTGCTCCAGTCTGGATAAACTTGCATAACGCCGACAGTGTAGCCGTCATTTGTCATTGACCAAGCGCCGTTATATTCTGTATCGCCTTCCACTGTTGAGAATTCAGGTACAGCAGGATTCATACCTAAGAACTCCCATTTCTTTGTTGATGGATCCCATAAACCAGCGACGTTCATACCGAGACCATTGGTGTAAGTACCAGCGACGATGCCGTCATCAGAAACAGCATAAGGATATCCTGACAATGCAACAACACCAGTTTCTTCTGACCAATAATAACCGTCAACAGCACCAAAACCTTGGATAACGACATGTTTTTTATTGTTGGAAATGTCATAAGGCCAGTTATAACTATCAAGGACTTCGACAAGTGTGAAGTTTTCGTTTCTCTCAACTCTCACTTCAGGAGCAGTTGCATTTTGAGCTCTTAAATTGAGACCGCAAAATAATAGTGCAGAAAATAGCACTAAGTGTAAAAATTTTTTCATAATAAAATAGAATGTTTAAAAAATAAATAATGATTATTGAATCATTTGTGCTCGTTTACAAATTGTTGAACAATAATTCAATAGATGGCAAATATAACATTTTTTCACAAGAAATGAGATATTTTTTGCTTTAAATTAAAAATGTTCATTTTAAACGGCAGACTTATTTTTCAAACATTCAATGTTTACTACATATTTCGTTCAACGAAACGCCAATTTATAAGTTGCCAAAAATCGTTAAGATAGGCCAATCTTTGATTTTGTTGGTCGAGGTAATAGGCGTGTTCCCAGACATCGCAGGTGAGAAGAGGTTTCAAATCTTCGTGAGTAAGCGGCGTTTCTGCATTGCTTGTCTGCATCAACAACAGTTTGCCGTGTTTGTCCTCCACAAGCCAAAGCCACCCTGATCCAAACAATGTTGCAGCTTGCTTGATAAACAAATTCTTGAAATTCTCAAAACTTCCGAAGTCACGCTCAATAACATTGAGTAACAACGATTGTGGCATTGAATCAACATCAGGAGTCATGCAGTTCCAATAAAACGTGTGATTCCAGACTTGTGCGGCATTGTTGAATATGGAACCTTCGCTGTTTTTTACAATATCCTCCAGACTCATCGTCTCGAATTTAGATCCTTCTATCAGGTTGTTTAGGTTCTTAACATAACCAGCATGATGTTGTCCATAATGGAAATCAATGGTTCTCTGAGAGATGAATGGTTCTAACGCATCTCTTTTGTAGGGTAATTTTGGTAATTCTATCATAATTGTTGTTTTTATGTAAGGTGGTTGTTTGTAATTTTTGCAATCTAAAACACTTTCACCAGCAACATCGCCTCGATGTCTTTTTCAAGGCGACTTGGTTTCACCGTAGGTGCGTAGCGTTTGATTTTCTTGCCGTCTGCTGAAACAAGGAACTTGGTGAAATTCCATTTGATGTCATCGCCCAAGATATTTTTCGTTTTTTCCTTCAAAAAAGTATAAATAGGAGAAGCGTTTTCGCCATTCACGTCTATCTTCTTCATCATCTGGAAAGTAACGCCGTAATTGACTTGGCAGAAATTACTTATCTCTTCGTCGCTCCACGGGTCCTGTTGCGCAAACTGATTGCAAGGGAAACCCAAAATGACGAGTCCTGCATTTTTATACTTCTGATTCAATTCTTCAAGACCAGCAAATTGAGGAGTGAAGCCGCACTTGCTTGCGGTATTGACAATTAGCAAAACCTTACCTCTGAACTGATTGAAATCCAATTCTTTTCCATTTGAAGTCAAGGCTTTAAAATCATAAATCGTGGACATAATATATCAAGTTGTTTTTATCTATAAAAAAACAACCATCAAAAATGTTCATGAGAAAAAGATTTTTTAAATACGGAATGGCATAAAGTCACAGAGGAAAAATACGTGAAGATACTAGAGATCCGCGGATGTTAAAAACTCCAAGTTTCTTCCAGATCTATATCCCAATTGGCTTTTACATCGAAGATATCTTTATGATAATAAACCGATTCCGGAAGTCGCTTCTTTGAATAATCACCTGGCGACCAACGACTATTAGCGTCTTCGTCCAAAGTTGCTCTCAACTTATATTTTTTGGGAGATAAATATTTAAACTCTACTCTCGTTGTAGATGTAATTATTTGTCTTTCAAGAAATTTATCTTTCTCATCTAAAAGTTCAACTATGATTTGCGGTACATTTTCCGGCACTTCAACCTTGACAAAAATATTTCCATATTCCGACAATGCTGGCACCTTAAACGAAAATTCTGTAGTGTCGTTTGTCACGCCTTTGAAACTATAAAACACCGAATCTGGAATTATGATTTTATACGATTTTTCCGGTTCAAAAGTCTTGTCAAGTTTATATTTCAATCCAAAAGAATCTATCTTTTCAAAATGCAAATCATTGATTATAGTATCTTTACCAACGATATACCAAGAAGTGTCACGCATTACAATATTCGTAACAGGTTCTTTAAATGTCAATATCAAATCTTGTTCAGGATTCAACTTACTTCCACTGATATTAGTTATGATATTCAATAATTTAGAAACATTTTCTTGTTTACCTCTTTTTCCTCCTACTTTACGAGGTTTAAGACTTAACAAAGTTGTATCATTAATTAATGTATCATAATTAATTGCAAACAAAAGACTATCTTTATTAGGAGTGAAATACCAATTGACAGTATCGTAATTCATTGAATATGTAGGGAATATATCAAAAGTATCAGGCAATGTTTCCAAGACTTCTATCTTAACATTCTGCGCAGGACGATTGAAGGCAAAACGAAGAAGTCCATCTTCCACAATTTCTTTTTTAAGTAACTTTTGAACTGTATCTTCTTGCAAGAATGAATATAATGTAAGAGATTCTATTTTCTTAACTTCATGTTTCACAGAATCTTTCGTCAAAGAATCATTGTAAATTGTCAATTGTAAATTGTCAATTGGATTAACGAGTGAATCCAAAAATGCGACACTTTCATTTGGCAAGTCAAACTTCATATTTGAATTCTCGTCCTTCAAAGCAAAAATGAGATAGTCGTTTTCCTTCAATCCTGAGAACTTAAACTTTCCATCTTTATCGCTTTTTGTCGCATAATAAGGTTTGCTAACATAAGGAAGTGAATCTATGCTAATTGTGTCATTATCATCAGCATAAAGCATCACAAAATAATCGGCAGATGGTTTATGGTCAACAGACTGAAGCAACTTGCCTTCTAAAGTCAAAGTGTCGATGTTTTCGCCTGTTGAAAAGACGAAAGAATAATCTTTAAAAATATTTCCTTCATGAAGATCCTTGATTGCTTCACCAAAATTTATGGAATAGGTGACATCCGATTTCAAAGGCTCTTTAAACTTAATTATCAGCGACTTGCCGCTAAGTTTATATTCTGGATTATTTTCAAGAGGAGGAGAAATAAATATGTTATTCGTTGGATTGTTCAGAGTGACATACTCATCAAATGTGATATGAATCTCTTTATCTTGAAAGTTAGCCGATTGATTTTCAGGGAGGGATTGTAAAACGACTGGAGGAATCGTATCTTTAGGACCGCCTGTTGGCGACACCACATTAGCGCAACGAATAAAGCTCAGCATCAAAATGAATGCGATACAGTTGAATATATGTTGAGAGATTTTTTTCATAGTTGCAAAGATAAAAAAAGGCAAAAGGCAAAAGGCAAAAGGCAAAAGATTTTTTGCTATGAGCGATGAGCAGTGAGCAATCTCAACTATTCCTAACTCCTAATTTTTCAAAAGTGTAACCTTGATTTGTATAATATTCAAGAACTTCAGTAAGTGTTGGAATCATATTATCGACCGCTTTTTCGCTATCGTGGAAGACTATTATGCTTCCGTCGCCAGCATTTTTTATCACATTATTAAAACAATCTTCTGGAGTTAATGACTTATCCCAATCATAAGAAATGACAGTCCAAGCGATAAATTTGAGTTGCTGAGTTGCTGAGTTACTGAGATTTTTTTTGAGTGATTTGATTTGAGAGAATTTGATTCTTCCGTGAGGTGGACGGAACAAAGGAGACTGTATCAAGGCGTTAGCTTCGATAACAGAATTGACATAATCTTTGGTTTTTGTGCGCCATCCTTTCTCGTGATTAAAGGTATGATTGCCAACGGAATGACCTTCTTTTTCAATAAGTTTGAAAGTGTCTTTATATTTTTTAACATTATTACCGACGCAGAAGAATGTCGCTTTAGCGTTAAAATTCTTTAAGATTTCTAATACTTGCGGAGTTATTGTCGGATGCGGACCATCGTCGAAGGTGAGATAGATTTTCTTTTCGCCTTTTGGCATTTCCCAAACCAGCGAAGGATAGAAAAGTCTTAATATTTTTGGAGTTGTGATGAATCGCATAATTAAAAAGCTGCCTGAAAAATAGCAGCTTCTTTTTAAACTTCGTACCCCCACCGGGAATCGAACCCAGATTTAAAGTTTAGGAAACTTTCGTTCTATCCGTTGAACTATAGGGGCTTTCCTAATTCATAATTCATAATGCATAATGCATAATTGAAATGAATAATTTCCTTTAGACTTTAGACTTTTGTCTTTAGCCAATTACGTCTGCAAAAATAATGATTTTTTGTCAATAATTAATTTTTCATTTTACATTTATTATTTTGCCAAAATAATTACCTTTGTGGGATTTTTATAATTTACAATAAAGAATTTTCACAAGATGAAGGTTTTTAATTTTATCGTTGATATTCAACGTTTTGTAGAAGAAAAACATAACTTAGGTCTTAAAGTGGGTTTCGTTCCTACAATGGGAGCGCTTCACGAAGGTCATCTTTCATTGATAAATCGCGCTAAAAACGACAACGACATTGTTGTCAGCAGCGTTTTCGTAAACCCAATTCAGTTCAACAATCCTACTGACTTAGAGAAATATCCTCGCACTCCAGAACTCGACATAGAGAAACTCCAAAACGCAGGATGCGACGCTGTCTTCATGCCTTCAGTTGAAGAGATGTATCCTGAAAAAGTAGAAGACCACTACGACTTCGGCGATCTTGAACGCGTCATGGAAGGTGCTTGCCGCCCTGGTCACTTCAACGGCGTGGCTATCGTGGTTCGCAAATTGTTCGAAATAGTAAATCCTGACAGAGCTTACTTCGGAGAAAAAGATTTCCAACAACTCGCAATAATTAAAAAAATGGTTAACAATCTGAATATGAATCTCGAGATTGTTCCATGTCCTATCATCAGAGAAAACGACGGTCTCGCAATGAGTTCCCGCAACGTACGTCTCAACGAAACAGAACGTGCAATAGCTCCAAAAATATTCGCGACTTTGAATGATGCCGTTTCTAAAAAAGATTCAATGTCACCTGCAGAGATGAGAGAATACGCTCTCGCTAAATACGCAGAAATCAAGGAGTTTGACGTGGAATACGTTGAAATAACAGACGAAATAAATTTACAATCTATAAATAATTGGAACGAATGTGAACACGCTCGTATCTTCGTGGCTCTTCAACTCGGTCCAGTCCGCTTAATTGATAACGTTAGAATTTTTTAATATGAATATTGAAGTTCTTAAATCCAAAATCCATCGCGCTACAGTAACACAAGCCGACCTTAACTATATCGGAAGCATCACTATCGACGAAGATTTGTTAGATGCAGCTAACATCATTGAAAACGAACGTGTTGACATCTACAACATCACTAATGGCGAACGTCTTTGCACTTACGCTATCAAAGGTGAACGCGGTTCTGGCGTCATCGGAATCAACGGCGCAGCAGCTCATAAAGTAAACGTCGGCGACCTCGTCATCATCGTTTCTTACTGCTCAATGGATTTCGAAGAAGCTAAAAAACATAAGCCTTCTATCGTGTTCCCTAACGAGAATAATAAGATATGATTTCGTTGTCAACGGACAACAGTCAACAGACAACAGACTTCGTGTATGGCGTCTGTAAAAACTATTATTGTAAGTAACAATTTATAATTCATAAAATAACAAAGCATTGAACAAGAAGATTTCCAATACATTAACATATATAGTTTTCCTTTTATTGGGAGTTCTTCTTTTATGGCTTTGCTTTAGAAAAATAAATTTCTCTGACGTCTTGAATTACGTCAAGACTGCAAAATATTCCTGGATGTTGCTGAGTCTAGCATGTCTGGGAATATCTTTATTTTTCAGAGCCTTACGCTGGAACATACTCATAGAATCTCTCGGTTATAAAACCAGAGTGTCAACGACTTACGAGTCAGTTTTAATAGCATATTTCGCCAACACGGTCTTCCCACGACTCGGCGAAGTGACACGCTGCGGGACACTCACAAAAAAAGAAAACATCCCTTTCGACAAGTCATTCGGAACTGTCATCTCAGAACGCGTCCTCGACCTTATCGTTCTTTTCGCAATGGCAATATTAGTCGTTGTGTGTCAATGGAATCTGCTCGGAAGTCTAGTAACGTCATGGCTCAATCCATTGATTGAAACGTTAAAAAACAATGTCGTTTTAGGAGCGATAGTAATTTTTGCAATAGTTGCGTTTTTCGCAGTTATCGTATTCATTTTCAAAAAGAAAAAAAGTATAATAACAGAAAATAAATTGTATAAGAAAATCGTTTCTTTATGCAATGGTTTCCTTGATGGAATCAAGACGATTTTCACAATGGAAAAGAAAGGTCTGTTTATACTTTATACCTTATTAATTTGGGGATTTTATGTCGTAATGACTTGGTTGCCATTCTATATGCTTCCAGAGACATCGCATCTTGGTCTGACAGAAGCCATCACATTGTTGGGTTTAGCGACACTCGGCGTCGTGGCACCGGTTCCTGGCGGAATGGGCGTTTATCACTACATCGGAATACTTTTGTTGAACGGATTTTACGGCATCTCAGAAGCGGCAGCGGTTTCGTTTGTCACTATAAATCACACAAGTCAGATGATATTCTATCTCGTGACAGGCGTCATTTCTTACGTCATTATGTTCTTTATTGATAGAAGGAAACCGATTAATGGCTAAAGACTAAGGACTAAAGACTAAAGGCTAAAGGAGGATTAACATGAAACATTTAGAAAAGATTTACGATAAGATTTTAGATGATAAATCTCTTGAAGAGAAGTTGAATTTGTGGCGTGAGGAAGGAAAAACGATAGTCTTTTCAAATGGTTGTTTCGACATTTTGCATCGCGGTCATGTGGAATACCTTTCAAAAGCCGCCGACCTTGGCGATGTATTGATAATAGGTTTAAACACAGACTCTTCCGTAAAAAGAATCAAAGGTCCATCGCGACCAGTCAATGATGAAAAAGCACGTGCTGTGGTGCTGGCAGCATTGGGATTCGTAGATGCAATTATGTTCTTCGACGAAGACACTCCTTATAATTTAATCAAACGCGTTCAGCCTGACGTACTTGTCAAAGGCAAAGATTACAAGGCAGAAGACATCGTCGGCTACGACATCGTTATCAATAAAGGTGGAAAAGTAGAGACGATAGAATTAGTCGAGGGGTTTTCAACGACGAAAACGATAGGGTTAATGAAGAATGAAGAATGTACAATGAAAAATGAAGAATGAAGAATTATACATTATTCATTATTCATTATACATTAAATATCAATCAATCTTCAAAACCAATCCTTTCAGGTAAGCTCCTTCCGGATGATAAATGTTAACCGGATGATCTTCAGGTTGGTCGAGTTGGAATATTATCTGTGCCTTGCGTCCTGCTTCAATGGCAGCAGCCATCACGATGCTTTGGAACTGAGCCTTGTCGACGGCTTGCGAACAGCTGAAAGTGAACAGAAGTCCGCCTTCTTTTATCTTCTTAATTGCTTCATTGTTAATGAATTTATAACCTTGTAAACCTCTGTGCAACGACTTATGATTCTTAGCGAATGCTGGAGGGTCGAGGATGATAAGGTCGAACTCGCCTTTTTTCATATTTTGAAGGAAAAGCTTCGCATCTTCAGCGACGCTAGGGTTTTCATTGATATCGAATCCGTTGAGAGCGATATTCTTTTCACAAGCAGCGATAGCTTTCTTTGAACA